>CAMBCD010000006.1 GCA_945863085.1 Bordetella parapertussis | reverse complement strand
GCACCGGTGGAGAACATGTCGCCCGGCTGCAGGTCGAGCAGTCGCGAAAAATGCGGAATGATGTCCGGCAGTTTCCAGATCTGGTCGCTGGTGTTGACGCGCATGCGCTGCTCGCCGTTGACGCTGCAGGTGACCCAGATGTTGTACGGGTCGGGTACTTCGTCCATGGTGATGATGCAGGGGCCCAGCGGGCCGAAGGACGGCGCGTTTTTCGAAGTCCAGAAACGAGAACCCGAGGCGACCTCGGCTTTTTGCGTGTCGCGGCAGGTCAGGTCGTTGAGGATGGTGATGCCGGCGATGTACTGCAGCGGATTGTCGCCGCTGACTTCATGGGCACGTTTGCCCAGCACAAACACCATTTCCGGCTCGTAATCGAGGCGGGTCACTGTCTTCGGGCGCGGCACGTCGGCGCCGTGGCCGGTGAGGCAGGAATTCAGTTTGACGAAACCGGTGGGCTCGCCGGGCATTTCCTTGATCAGGTCGTTGCGTTTCAGCTCCTCAAGGTGGGTCCGGTAATTCTTGCCGACACAGAGGAATTTGTCGGCATCGGGAATCGGCGGCAGGTAATGCACGTCGGCATCCGGCGCCAGCGTGGTTTTGTCCAGTTTGGCGGCGTTTTTGCCGGCATATTCGAGCACGGCACGGGCGCGGGCAAGTCCGGCCTCACCCAGCGCGAGCAGGCCTTTCATCGAGGCCGGGATGAGTTGTTTGCCGTCGTTCAATGCGCGTTCGCCGGCAACGAGGTCGAGCATTTTTCCATCGAGCTGGGCGCCGATGTGTACGGAATGCGGTGCGGAGAGCAGGGTGTAGGTGGACAATCGCATTGCAGAATCCTTTGCTGGAAAAAATAACGGCGCGATGGACGCGCCGTCAGTGGATAACGGTTCGGGCGGTATTTTAAGGCTTCGGCTGCGAAGTTTTCCAGCTTTTTGCCGTTGCCTGCGCTGCCCCGATTCAGGGTTTTGACAGGTGGTCGAACACCAGTGATCTGGCTTCACGCAGTGTGAACTCCATGAAACTCTGCGCGACCAGCGACAGTTGTTTGCCGGCGGGATGCACGAACACCCAGCCGCGGTCGATCGGGAACCCCTGCACATCCAGCACCGCCAGCTGCTCATGGGGTACGTCGAGTCCGAGCGTGTAGCGCGACATGATCGATACGCCGAGGCCGGCAATGATCGCCTGCTTGATGGCTTCGTTGTTCGACAGTTCCATGCGTACCCGTGGTTCGCAGTCGTGGGTCGCAAAGATTTCGCGGGAAATGCTGCGTGCCCCCGATCCGGGTTCCCGCATCAGGAAGGGTTCCTGCGCGAAACGCGCGAACGGGATGTTTTTTTCCCGGGCCAGCGGATGGTCGGCGTGCGCAAACGGCACCATCGGGTTGGGCAGTATCGGGTGCGTCACCCAGTCTCCGCCGGCGGGCGCCTCGGCGAAGATATACAGATCGTCGAGGTTTTTTGCCATGCGTTCCAGCAGCACGCCGCGATTGTGGATCTGCAGTGAAACTTCCACCTGCGGATGCTGTTTGACGAAGGCGGCGAGAACGCGCGGTGCACAATATTCACCGGTGGTGCTGATTGCGAGCTGCAGCTGCCCGGCTTCGAGCCCGCGCAGGTCGTCGAGGCTGCGTTCAAGGCCGGTCAGTGTGGCGAATACTTCCAGGCAGGCGGCCTGCAGCACGCGGCCGGCATCGGTCAGGTGGATGCGTTTGCCGACCTGTTCGATCAGCGGCAGGCCGACGGTTTCGGAGAGTTTTTTCATCTGCACCGAAACCGTGGGCTGTGCCATGTACAGCTCTTCGGCAGCCTTGGTGAAGCTGCCCAGCCGGGCCACAGCTTCGAATACGCCCAGCTGCGGCAAGGTGCCGTGTTTCAGGTAACGCCGGATTGCGGGTTGCGGCATTTCGATCCTTTTTTTCGACAATGGTCTGCATGCGGGAATCAGCGCGCAGCCGGCGTCAGGCCGGACGGCGCGCACTTCACCTCGGACGGGCAGGTTGCACCAGGTCGAAAAAAAAGACCTTGCCCGTACAGGCAAAGGTCTCGCTTGCAACAGCGTGGCCGGGAGGCCACGGGTCATTGCCGGCGGAGCCGAGGACCGTAAAGCGTCCCGAATTGACGACTGCGCCACTGCGGCTTGCGCCGCTCAAGCTACTCCCCGTTGGAGGGACCGCGCGTTGCCGCGCGAGCGGGCGAATTAAAACACAGGATAAAAATCATGACAACCCGCACATCCGCGGGACGTCTGTCACATGCACCGTAAAAAAGCGCAATGCACTGCAAGGGTGCGTTACAGAGATTGCGGCATTGTTAATGGTCTGCATTGCGATTTTTCATTTTACTTGGCCGGCAGGGGCTTCAATAATCCGCCTGCGCGTCGCGGCTGGCGCGCGCGGCAGGCACCGTCGCGGTAATGGCGGACATCCTGCCGGAGTTTCTGGCCAGGGGAGTAGCTTCGGCGGCGCCGCGATGGTGCCGCGAGTGGTGTCGTCGTCAATACGGGCATGCCCCGGCGGCACCGGCAACCTCAGGGATGCAAGCGAGACCAGGCGGCGGCGGACGCAATGTTTGTGTCCGTTGCTGGTTTTGATCTCACATCCATCACTGGAGGTTTGCCCATGGAATTGCTTTCCGCTGAATTTTTCACGGCCCTGCTGGCCATCATCATCATTGACCTCGTCCTCGCCGGTGACAACGCGATTGTCATCGCGCTGGCCGCACGCAGCCTGCCTCCCGATCTGCGCAGGCGGGCCATCATCTGGGGCACTTTCGGTGCGATTGCGGTGCGTACTGCGATGACGCTGGTGGTGGTCTGGCTGCTGAAGATCCCCGGGCTGCTGCTGCTCGGCGGCGTGCTGCTGGTGTGGATTGCGTACAAGCTGCTGGCTGACAACAACAGCGGCGGCCATGAGGTCAGCGCCGCCAGCAATTTCTGGGGCGCCATGAAAACCATCGTTGTCGCCGACGCGGTGATGGGCCTCGACAATGTGCTGGCTGTCGCCGGTGCCGCCCATGGCAATTTCCTGCTGGTGGTCATCGGCCTGCTGATCAGCATCCCCATAGTCATCTGGGGCAGCCAGCTCATCCTCAAGTATGTCGAACGTTATCCGGCGATCGTCTACATCGGCGGCGCGGTGCTGGCCTGGACATCGGCGAAAATGATCGTCAGCGAGCCGCTGATCAAGGATTATCTGGCGATTTATCCGGCGCTGTCCCCGGTGATTTACATAACGATCATCGGCGGCGTTCTGGGGCTCGGATTCTGGGCCAACCATGCTCCGACCCGTGCCCGCGTGGCCGGCCACATCGCCGATGCCGGCAGTGCGACTGCGCTGCCTGCCGCCGCCGGAGTGACGCGCATCCTGCTGCCGGTGGATGCCTCGGTGAATTCATTGCAGGCCGTGGAGCACGTGATCAGCCGTCATGCGACGGATGCAGCCATGGAAGTGCATCTGCTGCATGTGCGGGTGCCGTTCTCGCAGTATGTCGCGCGTTTTCTCAGTCGGCGCGACCACCAGGCCTATCACCAGCAGGAGGCGGAACGGGCGCTGGCTCCGGCGCGCGACATGCTCAACCGCAGCGGCGTGCCGCACACGGACCATGTCGAGTTCGGTGACAAGGCCGAAACCATACGCCGCATCGCTGAACAACTGGGGGTGCACCAGATTGTGATGGGCACGGCCCGCAAAAATTCGATTACCCGTGTTGTCGAGGACTCGGTGACCAACCGGGTGCTGGAAATTGTTGAAGTGCCTGTCGAAATCGTTGTCGGCCGTGCCGTTTCGCGCATTGAGAGGTTCGGCTTGCCGGCAGGCATGAGTGCCGCGTTGGCCGTGCTGATCGCCGTCTCCCTGCAGTAGCCCCCTCGGGGGCACTCCAGCCCCGCCGGTGACGGCGGGGCTTTTTTATCGTGTCAGAAGTTCGGTTTGCGCGCGGCCTGCTGATACCCTTTGACACCGCTGAGGATTTCTTCCCCGGCTTCTTTTGCGCCTGACCATCCGATTATCTTGACCCATTTTCCGGGCTCAAGGTCCTTGTAGTGCTGGAAAAAATGCGCGATCTGCGCCAGCGTGCCCTGGGTCAGGTCGTCCGGCGAGCGGATGGCGGAGTAGAGCGGGGTGAGCTTGTCGATCGGCACGGCAAGAATCTTGGTGTCATCGCCTGCTTCGTCTTCCATTTTCAGCATGCCCACCGGGCGGCAGCGCACCACCACGCCGGTGATCAGCGGCACCGGCGACAGTACCAGCACATCCACCGGATCACCGTCGCCGGACAGGGTGTGCGGCACATAGCCGTAATTGCAGGGATAACGCATGGCAGTCGACATGAAGCGGTCGACGAACATCGCGCCGGTGGTTTTTTCCATTTCGTACTTGATGGGCTCGGCATGCATCGGGATTTCAATGATCACATTGAAATCGTTGGGCACGTCGTAGCCAGAGCTGACCCGGTCCAGGTTCACGGTATTTTCCTCGGCAATGAAGACACATTATAGCTTCGCCGTTCCTGCGGGCGGGGCGTCACGTGCTAGCATCGCGGTTCGGCCGCATCGCTTTAGCCACATCCCTTTTTGCCCAAACCGCTTTTGCCCCAACCATCCTTTATGGAGCCGTTCATGAAACTGTACATCACCCCCACTTCCGGCAATGCCTGGAAAGTGCGCCTGCTGCTGTCCATGCTGAAGCTGCCGTTCGAGACCGTAGTGCTTGATACCGACAAAAAAGAGCACAAGGCGCCGGAATTTCTCAAACTCAATCCGCGTGGCCAGGTGCCGGTGCTGGTGGACGGGGATCTGGTGTTCTGGGATTCGACGGCCTGCCTGGTTTATCTCGCGCGCAAATTCGGCGGCGAACAATGGCTGCCGACGGATGCGGCGGGCATGGCCGGGGTGCAGCAGTGGCTGGCGCTGTCGAACAACGAACTGCACTACGGACTGCAATGGGCGCGCGGCAAAAAAATCGGCATCCGCGCCATCGGCGACTACGAAGAATATGCTGCGTACGGCCGCAGCGGCCTGGCGGTGCTCGAAGGCCGGCTCAAAAACAATGAATGGCTGGCCGGCAAGCAACCGACCATCGCCGATCTGGCCTGTTACTGCTACACCTCGGTGTCGCCGGAGGGCGGTTTTGACCTGGCGGCGCATCCGGGTGTTGCGGCCTGGGTGAAACGCGTCGAAGCCCTGCCGGGCTGGATCAAACGCGTTTGACGTGCCGTTTGCCGTGACCGGATTCCGTCTCGGGCACGCCGTCGCCGCCGACTGGCGAGCTGCCGCGCAGGTTTGCCTGGCGCAACTCGACGCCGGCAGAAATGCGGGCGCCGGCAACCTGGGTTTTCTGTATGTGACGGATTTTTTCGCCGATGCATTGCCGGAGATTCACTGCCATTTTGCCGAGGCGACCGGGGTTGCGCACTGGGTGGGCACCGTAGGCATCGGCATCTGTGCCACCGGTGTCGAATATCTCGACGAGCCTGCGATTGTCGCGATGATCGGTGATTTTCCGCCGGACAGTTTTCGTGTGTTCAGCGCCGTTTCCGGCGCAGCGCAGATCCAGTCCGCCGACCTGCAATGCGGTGATGCGCCGTCAAGCATTGCGGTGGTCCACGCTGATCCGCTGTCCGGGGACGTCGCGCAGCAGATCCGTCTGCTGGCCAAACGTACCGAAAGCGGTTTCCTGGTGGGCGGTCTGGCCAGTTCGCGTGGCGCCACCAACCCGCTGCTGGCCGATGGCGTGGCGCTGGGCGGCATGTCCGGCGTGGCGTTTTCCGATGCGGTGACGGTGGCGACGCGGCTGACCCAGGGCTGCGCCCCGGTGCGGCCCGCGCATGAAATCACCGGTGCCCAGAACAACATCATTATCGAGCTCGATGGCCGTCCCGCACTGGAAGTGCTGCGCAGCGATGTCGGCATCAGCGCCAACGAGGAACTGGCGCAGCTCGGCGGACAGATTTTTGTCGGCCTGTCGGTGTCCGGCAGTGACACCGGCGAATACGTGGTGCGCAACCTGATCGGCATCGATCCCGGCAACAAGCTGATTGCCATCGGCGACCAGGCGCGCAAGGGACAGCGCCTGCAGTTTTGCCGGCGCGATCATGACACTGCCCGCGCCGACATGACCCGCATGCTCGACAGCATCCGCGAGGGTTTGTACACCAGCCCGCGCGGCGCCTTGTATTACTCCTGCCTGGGGCGCGGCGGTGCGCTGCTCGGCGGCAAGTCCGAAGAGTTGAAGATGATCCAGTCAGCGCTGGGCGATGTGCCGCTCGCCGGTTTTTTCTGTAATGGCGAGATTTCGCACAACAGGCTCTATGGCTATACTGGAGTGCTGACGTTGTTTCTCTAAAAACAACAGGAGTAGCCATGCCCGTGGAGCGCATTCTCACTGAACTGAGCCTGACCTGGTACGATATCGCGGCCAGCCTGTTTTTCCTGCTGTCCTGGGCCGGTTACGCCATGTTTGCCGAATGGCGTGCAAAATCAGTGCCGACGCTGCACAGCGCCATGGATGGTTATCGCCGGGAATGGATGGTGCGCATGATCGGGCGTGACAACCGCATGGTTGACGTGAACATCATGCGCAACCTGACCCGCAGCTCGCAGTTTTTTGCCTCGACCACCATGCTGGTGCTGGGTGCGCTGATCGCACTGCTGGGTTACGTGCAGCAGGCGATGGACGTGGTGTCAGGGTTGCCGTTCACGGTCAAGGCTTCGACGCGGCTGCTGGAAATCAAGATCGTGCTGCTGGTGCTGATTTTCGTGTATGCATTTTTCAAATTCTCATGGGCGATCCGCCAGCTGGGCTTCTGTTCGACGCTGGTCGGTGCCGCGCCCAAGCAGCCCAAGGACGATAATGCCGAGCAGTACGCCGCTGTCATCAACCGCATCGCGCTGGTGACCTCATACGCGGGCACCAATTTCAACCACGGCCTGCGCGCCTATTATTTCGCGCTGGCGGCGATGACCTGGGTCCTGCATCCGTACCTGATGCTGATTGCCACGGCATGGGTGGTGTACATCCTCTACCACCGCGAGTTCGAATCGCGCACGCTGTATGCACTGATCGACAACGACACTTCACCCCAGATCAAGACCTGAGCAACGTTTCCCGGAGGAGGTAATCATGGTTGGCAGATACATTGCATTAAATCATCTTGCGTCAGTCGCGGCGGGATTTGTTCTTGCGGCAGCGTCCACAGCGGGCATTGCGCAGGCATGGAAGCCGGAGAAAGCGGTGGAGATAGTGGTATCGTCCGCTCCCGGCGGCAGCAACGACCGCATCGCGCGCATCATCCAGAAAATCATCCAGGAGCAGAAGCTGGTGCCGGTGCCTGTTTCAGTGCTCAACAAGCCGGGCGGCAACCAGACGATTTCGCGGGCCTATATCAACCAGAATCCGGGTGACGCGCATTTTTTGGACATCGGCAATCCGACGCTGATTGCCAATACCATCGCAGGGCGGCAGCAGTACACCGATTTCACGCCGATCGCGCTGCTGGTCAACGAATTCACCGCGTTTTCCGTTCGATCAGACTCGCCGTACCGTAACGCGAAGGACCTCGTCGAACAGCTGAAGAAAGATCCGGATTCGATTGCCATCGGCGTCAGCAACCGCGGTGGTACCAATCACCTGGCGATGTCGCTGCTGGCGAAAGCCGGCGGCATTGATCCCCGGCGGCTGAAAATCGTGGTGTTCAAGACCAATGCCGAGGGCATTACCGCCGTACTCGGCGGACACATCCAGGTGGTCTCCTCCGCTGTCGGCACGGCGTTCGGCCGGATGCGCGACGGCAAGACACACATCCTTTCAGTCAGCGCACCGCAGCGCATGGGTGGTGAACTTGCCCAGGTGCCCACTCTGCGCGAGCAGGGATATGACGTTTCGTTGTCCAACTGGCGGGCGATCATCGGCCCCAAGGGGATGACGACGGCACAGATCACCTATTGGGAAGAGGTGTTGTCCAGGGTGGTCGCCACCGATGAATGGAAATCAGTGCTCGACAAGCAGTTCTGGGACGGCAATTTTCTGCGCAGCGGGGAATTCGCCAAATACATGGACCTTGAATATGCCCAGACCAAGGCCATCATGACCGATCTCGGGCTCGCAAAATAAGGCGCACTTACCGCCATGGCTGACGAACTGCTGGTGCTCGACAACAATGATGTGGCCCGTGTTTTTGATCTCGAAGCCTGCATGGCTGCTCTTGAGAGCGCCTACCGTGCCATGGCTGATGGCAGGTCCGTCGAGCGTGCCCGAAGCCAGACCCGGGTGCCGCTGGATGAGCCCGACGTCAGTTATTGCTTCAAGAGCATGGAGGGTGCACTGTTCGGCGACGGCTACATGACACTCCGCATTACATCGGACGCGGTGTTCGAGGGCAAGGTCGGCGGCCGCGCGCGGCGTGACAAGCTGGCGCGCGGCCCCGGCGGCACCTACTGTGGATTGATCTTCCTGTTCAGTACCCGCGATGTCGCGCCGGTCGCAATCATTCACGACGGATTGATCCAGCTGGTGCGCGTGGCCTGCACCAGCGCGCTGAGCGTGCGCCTGCTTGCCCGTGAAGACGCTGCTGACCTTGCATTGCTGGGGTCGGGGGAGCAGGCGTGGTGGCATCTGCAGGCGGCAGCCGCTGTTCGCAAACTGCGCCGGGTTCGGGTGTACGCGCCGACGGCAGCGCGACTCGATGTGTTTGTGGCGCGGGCGCGTGCGGAACTCGGCATTGCCGCGGAGGCCGCGGCAACGGCACAGGCGGCGGTCAGTGGCGCTGATATCGTGATTGCAGCAACCAATGCCAGTGAGCCGGTGCTTGACGGACGCTGGCTTGCACCGGGCGCACATGTGGTGTCCATCGTCAGTGGGGACAAGGGCAGTACCCGGCGGGAACTCGACAATGAATGCATGCGTCGCGCCGCACTGGTGGTTGCGCATTCCAAGGCGGGCGCGATCGAGCATGGCAACGGTGACCTCGCCGGCCCGGTGGCTGCCGGCATCCTCAGTTGGGAAAAGATAATCGACCTGCCAGACCTTGTGGCGAGCACATCGCCGCTGCGCCATGGCCGCGACGACATCACGGTATTCAAGAATAACGGCGGTACGGGATTGCAGTTTGCAGCCGTGGCGCCCGTGGTCTACGAGCGTGCCCGTGCCGCCGGCCTCGGCCGCAAACTGCCGGCAGCCTGGTTTCTGGAGAACATGAAGTCCTGACGGACGCGGGGGCAATAAAAAACGGCCGGGATAACCCGGCCGTTTTTATATCGGGGCATGAACCTTTACAGCAGCGGCACGATCAGCAGCGCCACGATGTTGATGATCTTGATCAGCGGGTTGATTGCGGGGCCGGCGGTATCCTTGTAGGGATCACCCACGGTGTCACCGGTCACCGCGGCCTTGTGCGCCTCGGAACCTTTGCCGCCGTGGTTGCCGTCCTCAATGTACTTCTTGGCATTGTCCCAGGCGCCGCCGCCGGTGCACATCGAGATGGCAACGAAGAGCCCGGTGACGATGGTGCCCATCAGCATGCCGCCGAGCGCCTGCACGCCGGCATCCCTGCCCATCAGTGTGCCGACGATTAACGCAACTGCGACCGGTGCGAGCACCGGCAGCAGCGACGGCACGATCATTTCCTTGATCGCGGCGCGCGTCAGCATGTCCACCGCGCGCGAATAATCGGGTTTGGCGGTACCTTCCATGATGCCGGTGATTTCCTTGAACTGGCGGCGCACTTCAACGACCACCGAACCAGCGGCACGGCCAACGGCTTCCATTGCCATTGCGCCAAACAGGTAGGGGATCATGCCGCCGGCAAAAAGGCCGATGATGACCGCGGGGTTCGACAGGTCAAAGGTGATGACGCGGCCGGTTTCCTCGATCTTGTGGGTGTAGTCGGCGAACAGCACCAGTGATGCCAGGCCGGCTGAGCCGATGGCGTAACCCTTGGTCACCGCCTTGGTGGTGTTGCCCACGGCGTCCAGCGGGTCGGTCACGGCGCGCACTTCTTTCGGCATATCCGACATCTCGGCGATGCCGCCGGCGTTGTCGGTGATCGGGCCGTAGGCGTCAAGCGCCACGATGATCCCGGCCATTGACAGCATGGAGGTCGCGGCAATGGCGATGCCGTAGAGGCCGCCAAGCGTGTACGACACGTAGATTGCAACGCAGACCGCAAGCACCGGCCATGCGGTGGAGCGCATCGATACGCCGAGGCCGGCGATGATGTTGGTGCCGTGACCGGTGGTCGAGGCTGCCGCCACGTGCCGCACCGGCGCGTACTCCGTGCCGGTGTAGTACTCGGTGATCCATACCAGGAACGCGGTCAGCACCAGGCCGACGACGGCGGCGCCGTAGAGCTTCATCACTGACAGGTTCGGGTAATGCTCGCTGATGTTGCCGAGCATCCAGCTGGTAATCGGGTAGAACGCGATCAGCGCCAGCACGCCGGCGACGATCAGGCCACGATACAGCGCGCCCATGATGTTCTTGCCGTCGGAGGTCTTGACGAAAAAGGCGCCGACGATGGAGGCGATGATGGCGAAGCCGCCGAGCACCAGCGGGTACATCACGGCGCCCTGTACGATTTCGGGTTTGGGCAGCATCAGTGCGGCGAGCACCATGGTTGCGATGATGGTCACCACATAGGTCTCGAACAGGTCGGCGGCCATGCCTGCGCAGTCGCCGACGTTGTCGCCGACGTTGTCGGCGATCACCGCGGGGTTGCGCGGATCATCTTCGGGAATGCCGGCTTCGACCTTGCCCACCAGGTCGGCGCCGACGTCCGCGCCCTTGGTGAAAATGCCGCCGCCCAGGCGCGCGAAAATCGAAATCAGTGACGAACCGAAAGCCAGGCCGATCAGCGGTTTGATGATGTCGTTCATCTTCGCGTCGTAGCCGGCGGTGCTGATCAGGTACCAGAAGAAGCCGACCGTGCCGAGCAGGCCCAGGCCGACCACCAGCATGCCGGTGATGGCGCCGCCGCGGAAGGCGATGTCCAGTGCCGGGTTGATGCCGTGGCGTGCGGCTTCTGCCGTGCGCACATTGGCGCGCACTGACACGTTCATGCCGATATAGCCGGCCAGGCCCGACAGCACGGCGCCGACGGCGAAAGCCGCCCCAGTGGTGCCGCCGAGCAGGATCCAGATCAGCACGAACAGCACGGCGCCGACGATGGCGATGGTGGTGTACTGGCGATTCAGGTAGGCCTGCGCACCGGCTTGAATTGCTGCAGCGATTTCGCGCATGCGGTCATTGCCGGTGGGTTGCGCGACGATCCATCGGATCGACAGGCCGCCATAGGCGAGCGCGGCGATGGCGCAGACCAGCGCAAAAATCAAACCATTCGTCATGATTACTCCTAACCTATTGTTTTAATTGAATAAACTTTGCCGGCGCAGAGCCGGAGCCGCGCTAGGGTGCCTTTATTTCGGGCTCAGCGCAAGACCTGCGCTGCTTCACGCGTCTGGCATGGTCCCGAATATCCGCGGCAAACCGGGGAGTGCGGGTTGTGTGTCGGCGGCCGGACGGCTGGCGCGCATGACTGCAAGGCCTCTATTTTAACGCCCCGATTTCACGGAACGCGCATTATAAAAGGAAATGAGGGAAAACCCGCCGCTTCTTGCCGGGTTTCCCGGCCGTGGTACGGCGTTACGTCACGGAATTACTTCGGGGCCCGGAATGCGGACTGCAGGCGCCGATTGACCGGTTTGAGCTTCAGTTGCGCGTGCACCGGCAGACCGCCGGCAAACGGCGGCCAGGCTTCGCCGCGGATCAACGGCATGAAATAGGCGCGGGCGCGGGGCGTCAACCGGTAACCATCGGCGGTCAGGAATCCGCGCGGCAGGCGTTTTTCGCGGTTCATGATGCCGGCGAGTGCCGCAGGCGAGATGCGCCAGCGATAGGGCTGGTCGCTGTTGCGTTCGATGACCGGCATTACATCGCTTTTGCCCTGCAGGGCATAAGTTACCGCGGCGCGGCCCACGGCATATGCCTGTTCGACGTCGGTTTTCGAGGCGAGGTGGCGTGCCGCACGCTGCACGTAATCAAGCACGCTCCAGTGCACTTTGACCTTTAATGATTTGCGCACCATGGCCGCGATCAGGGGTGCGACACCCCCCAGTTGTTCGTGGCCGGGGATGCCGTCGCCGCCGGCCTGGGTCAGGCGGCGGCCGTCGCGCAGGCAGACGCCTTCGGCAACCGCGATGGCGCACCAGCCGTGTTTTGCAATTCGCGCTCGAACCGTTGCCAGAAAACGTTTGCGCTCGAAATGGATTTCAGGAACCAGCAACAGCAGAGGACCGTCGCGGCCGGCGGGCAATGCCAGGCCGCAGGCGGCGGCGATCCAGCCGGTGTAGCGGCCCATCACTTCCATGACGAATACTTTGGTTGAGCTGTTAGCCATCGACGCGAGGTCGGCCATGGCTTCGCGCAGGCTGGTGGCGGCGAACTTCGCAGCCGAACCGAAACCGGGGCTGGAATCGGAACCCACGATGTCGTTGTCGATGGTTTTCGGCACCGCGATCGATACCACGGGATAACCCAGCCGCGGCAGGATGGTCGCGACCAGGTGTGCGGTTTCCGCCGAGCCGTTGCCGCCGTTGTAGAAAAAATAGCCGATGTCGTGGGCGCGGAACACCTCGATCAGGCGTTCGTATTGCGCGCGGCCCTGCGGCAGCGGCGACAGGTCATAACGGCAGGAGCCGAAAGCGCCGCCGGGCGTGTGCATCAGCGCGCGGATGCTCGCTGCGGATTCGGCGGTGGTGTCGATCAGGTCTTCGGCCAGTGCGCCGAGGATGCCGTTGCGCGCGGCATAGATGCGGTCGATACGCGGGTGACTGCGCCGTGCAGCCTCGATCACGCCGCAGGCCGAGGCATTGATGGTGGCGGTGACGCCGCCGGATTGGGCGTAGAGGGCGTTCTGGGCAGGCACGAAACGGGCGGCGCCGGTTGCAGAGGCGGCTATTGGACGCCTTCGGGCCGTGTGCGCACAGTGTGCGACTCGATCGCGGCAATCATCTTGTCGCGGATGTGGTCAACCGAGCCGCGGCCGTAAATGTTCACGTAATACGGCGCACGCCGGTCACCATTGGCGGCCCAGTCCAGGTAATAATTGATCAGGGGTTTGGTCTGCTCGTGGTAGGTCTGTATGCGTTTCATGACAGTCTTTTCATTATCGTCCGAACGCTGCACCAGCGGCTCACCGGTGACGTCATCCTTGCCGGGCACGCGTGGCGGATTGAATTCGATGTGGTAGGAACGGCCGGAGGCGAGGTGCACGCGCCGGCCGCTCATGCGGCGCAGGATCTCGCCGTCGCCCACTTCGATCTCGACCACGAAGTCGATGTCGACGCCGGCGCGGCGCAGCGCTTCAGCCTGCGGCAATGTGCGCGGAAAACCGTCCATGATGAAGCCCGATGCGCAGTCCGGCGACTTGATGCGTTCTTTGACCAGCGCAATGACCAGCGGATCCGGCACCAGTGCGCCTCGGTCCATATACAACCGCGCTTCGTTGCCCAGTGGCGTGCCGTCCTTGATGGCTTCGCGCAACATGTCGCCGGTGGATATCTGCGGAATCCTGTAGCGTTCGGTCAGGAATTGGGCCTGTGTGCCTTTGCCGGCACCGGGCAGGCCGAGTAACAGTATGCGCATGAAATGGTGCTGGACTGGTGTGAAAGGGTTACAAGTATAGCCGCGCCATCGCGGCCCGCAAAATCAGCGCCGAAACAACAGTTGCACTTTGCGCAAATCTGCGGGTGTATCGACACCGGGATGCGGCACTGCGGCACTGATGGCCACGCTGATGCGGTAACCGTGGGCCAGCGCGCGCAGTTGTTCCAGCGCTTCCGCGCGTTCGATCGCCGCCGGTTTAAGCCTGGCGTATACGCGCAGGAAACTGCAGCGGTAGGCGTAAATGCCGAGATGACGCAGTGTGGGCAGGCCCGCAGGCAATTCGCGGATGCCTTTGGCCAGTTTTGCCGGCGAAAACTGGTCTCGTGCCCAGGGAATCGGAGCGCGGCTGAAATACAGCGCGTAGCCCTGATTGTCGAGCACCACCTTGACCACATTTGGATTAGCCATGTCGCGCGCATCGCGGATGCGGCATGCGGCAGTGGCAATGGCGGCGGCGCGGTGTGTGGCGAGATTCTCCGCAACACGGCGGATCAGCGCAGGCGCAATCAGCGGTTCGTCACCCTGCACGTTGACGACGATGGCGTTGGCGGAGAGGCCGAGTTTTGCGGCGACTTCGGCGAGGCGGTCGGTGCCGGAAGCGTGATCGCGGCGTGTCATCAGTGCCTGATAACCATGATTGCCGGCCGCGGTGGCGATACGGGCGTCATCGGTGGCAATGATGACTTGAGCCGCACCGCTTTTTGCGGCCCGTTCCGCGACGCGCACCACCATCGGTTTGCCGCCGATGTCGGCCAGCGGTTTGCCGGGGAAACGCGAGGAGGCGTAGCGGGCGGGGATTACTACGGTGAATTTCATGGTGATTGGCGTAAGTGGTAACTGGTAACTGGTGATTGGGTATCGCCAATTACCAGTCACGAATTACCCGTTCAAAGCTCTTCTTCCGCGGGAACCTTGCGCGCGTCTTCCTCGAGCATCACCGGGATGCCGTCCTGTATTGGATAACCGAGACGGCAGGGTTTGCAGATCAGCTCGTTGGCCGCCTTGCGGTACAGCAACGGGCTCTTGCAGATCGGGCAGACCAGTATGTCGAGCAGTTTGTCATCCATGGTGGCGGGCCTCTGCAAGCCGGGCGATGATGATGTCGCCCAGCGGTTCATCGGGTATGGCGTTGACGACCAGCGCCCAGTGGCGCGTGGTGGCGAATGCAGCGCATTTTACCGCATCCTTTTCGGTCATCACGACAGCATGGTCTCCGGCAAACTGCAGATCCTGCGCGATGTAGGCGTGATGGTCGGGAAATGCGCGGGTCACGCAGTTGAGTCCCAGGCGCTGCAGGTGGGCAAAAAACCGCGACGGATTGCCGATGCCGGCGATGGCATACACCTGCTGACCCTGGAAATGCGCGGCGGTGACGGTTTGCTGCGGGTCGCGCAAATTGCGGAAGGTGTCGCCTTCGAGTTGCATCGTCACGGAATGCGGGAAGGCGCCTGTTGCATCGCCGCCGTTGACGACGACGGCATCAACCGTGGCCAGTCGTGACACCGGTTCGCGCAAGGGCCCGGCCGGCAACGGCCAGCCGTTGCCGAGGCCGCGTGCACCGTCAATGACTGCGATTTCGACATCGCGCGCCAGCCGGTAATGCTGCAGTCCGTCATCGCTGATGATGACATCGACCTCGGGATGCGCAGCGCGCAACGCGCGCGCGGTGGTCGCGCGATCGACGCCCACCCACACCGGGCAGCCCGCACGTTGTGCCAGCAGGCAGGGTTCGTCGCCGTTGTCCGCGGCACTGCCATTGACTGGTACGGCGCGCGGATCAGTGCGTGTAGCGCCGTAACCGCGGCTGATGATGCCCGGTCGTTTGCCGCGTGCGGCGAGGAATTGCGCCAGCCACAACACCAGCGGTGTCTTGCCGGTACCGCCGGCGGTGATGTTGCCGACAACAATGACCGGGATGCCGGCCTGTTCGCTGCGCAGCAGTCTGCAGCGGTAGGCCATTCGTCGCAGTGCTGCTATTGCTGCGAACAGCGCGGCCACGGGCAACAGCAATACGGCCAGCGGGCCGCGGGTTTGCCAATGATGGGTTGATGTAGTGGCGGAGGATTGTTTTACGGGCGAAATCATGACCGGTGAAGCGTAGCCCGTTTGCCCCGGCCAGTCGAGAAACTACTTGCGCGGGGCCTGCGTGGTGAAGGTGATCTTGGCCAGTCCGGCGAGCTGTGCGGCCTCCATCACACGCACCACCGACTGGTGGGCGGCGTTGGCGTCGGCATTGATCACCACCACGGGATCTTTCATCTCGCCGGCGGCGCTTTTCAGTGCGTTACTCAGGGCAGTTGCGTTGCCAGCCGGTACCGCGGCCTTGTTGATCGTGTAATTGCCCTTGGCATCGACCGCAACGTCGACCTGGGCCGGATGTTCCGGCGGTTTGCCGGATTCCGCGGTGGGCAGATTGATCTGCAGTTCGGCGAAGCGCGAGTAGGTGGTGGTGACCATCAGGAAAATAAGGATCACCAGCAACACGTCGATCAAGGGAATGAAATTGATCTCCGGTTCTTCGCGGAAGGCACGATGGCGGAATTTCATGCCGATGTCCTTAAACGCCGATCCTCAGACATCTCGTTCGCCGTGAATGATTTCGACCAGCTTTATCGCCTGCATCTGCATTTCCACCAGCAGCGCGTCAACCTTGGTGCGGAAGTAACGGTAGAACACCATGCTTGGCACGGCAACCACCAGGCCGAAGGCGGTGTTGTAGAGAGCGATCGAAATGCCGTGGGCCAGCACCAGCGGATTGCCGCCGCCGCCCGTGGGTGATTGCGAACCGAAGATTTCGATCATGCCGATCACCGTGCCGAACAGGCCGAGCAGTGGCGAAATCGCGGCAATGGTGCCGAGTGTCGTCAGAAAACGTTCAAGGTCGATGGCGACCACATGGCCGGCCTCCTCGATGGCTTCCTTCATCACGGCAGGGGCGTGTTTCTCGTTACGCAGGCCGGCGGCGAGGATCTGGCCCAGCGGCGCGCTGGCGGCGAGCTGCGCCAGCAGTTGCGGCGTGACGCCGTTCTGGCGGTAGGCCTGCACCGCATGTATCAGCATGTTTTTCGGCAGCACCACGTTCTGGCGCAGCGACCACAGGCGTTCGCAGATGATGGCCAGCGCGATGACGGAACACAGGAGCAGGGGCCAGATCGGCCAGCCAGCGGCTTCAATTATGGATAACACGCGGGATTTTCCGAAAAAGAGTTATGAATCAAGCTAAGTTACCTCAATGAGTCAGCTAATGAGGCAAGCCGCAAAAAGTGGCGTAACTGTAGCCGCCACGAGTCGAATCGGCAAGCGCGATGGTGCGACGAGTCGTGCAAAGCCGTTGAGCCACAACGCATTTTTCTGCTTGTCCACAATTGCTGTGGATAAGCCTGTGCACAGCCTGTAAACGGAAGCCGTAAGTGGTACGCCTGCCTAGGTTTTTTGCTTATTGCCTATTTGTTAAACTCATTTAAAATTTCAATAAAAACATATACTTATATATATTTCCCTATGGTGACAGAGGGGGTATGTCATCAAGCAGCCAGCGATGCCTGAGGCTGTGGATGGGCGATGCCGGAAAAAACCGTTATGCGTCCGTGAGTTGCGTGGACCAGACCGAGTCTGAAAACATCAGCAGCTATACTCGGGAGATGGCCTTACTCACTATAGACAACGCCGAACTCGCATTCGGCCTGCATCCGCTGCTCGACCGTGCCAACCTGACTGTCCATGACGGTGAACGCATTGGCTTCATCGGCCGCAACGGCACCGGCAAATCTTCGCTGCTCGGCATCATCGCCGGCCACGGCGCACTCGATGACGGCGAAATCCGCCGCCAGGACGGCTTGCGCGTGGTTACGGTTGAGCAGGAACCGCTGCTGCCGGATGCCGACAACCTGCATGCCAGCCTGACCGCGCGAGGCGGGCTGGAGGACATGCATGATGAGCGCGAGCGCTGGCGTGCCGATGCGCGGCTGTTTGAATACCTGCACCGCTTCGGTCTGGATGAATCGCGCCCGCCGCAGACTGCCTCCGGCGGTGAACGCAAACGCGCCGCGCTGGCGCTGGCGCTGGCCATGCAGCCCGATCTGCTGCTGCTCGATGAGCCGACCAACCACCTCGATATTGGCGGCATCACGCTGCTCGAAGACCTGCTGATCAAGGGGCAGATCAAATCCATGATCATCATCACCCATGACCGCGCCTTCCTCGACCGCGTTGCGACGCGCATCGTCGAACTCGACCGCGGGCTGCTGCGTTCCTACCCGGGCAATTTCGCCGCGTACGAAGCGCGCAAGGCCGACCAGCTCGCCGAAGAAGAAAAAGCCAGTCGCCGTTTTGACAAATTCTGGGCGCAGGAAGAAGTGTGGATCCGCCAGGGCGTCAAGGCGCGCCGCACCCGCAATGAAGGCCGGGTGCGGCGACTGGAGTCGCTGCGTGTCGAACGTGCCGCAAGGCGCGACCGCATCGGCAACGTCAAGCTGGCGCTGGATGCCGGTGAACGTTCCGGCAAGCTGGTTGCCGAGCTGACCCATGTCAGCAAGGCTTACGACGGAAAAATACTGATCAGGGACCTCGACCTGCGCATTCTGCGCGGCGACCGCATCGGCCTCATCGGCACCAACGGCGCCGGCAAATCGACGCTGATCAAGATCATCCTCGGTGAGCTCGCACCCGATACCGGCGAAGTACGGCTGGGCACAAAACAGGAGATCGCCTATTTCGACCAGTTGCGTGAGCAGCTCGATCCGGAAAAGACTTTGGTGGAAACCATCAGTCCCGGCTCGGAATGGGTGGAGACCGCAGACGGCCGCAAACACGTGATGAGTTATCTGTCGGACTTCCTGTTCCCGCCGCAACGTGCCCAGGCCAAGGTCAGCATGTTGTCCGGCGGTGAACGCAACCGCCTGCTGCTGGCGCGGCTGTTTGCGCAGCCGGCGAATGTGCTGGTGCTCGACGAACCGACCAATGACCTGGATATCGAGTCACTGGAACTGCTCGAAGACACGCTGCAGGGCTATAAAGGAACTCTCCTGCTCGTCAGTCACGATCGCGCCTTTCTCGACAACGTGGTGACACAGACGCTGGTCGCCGAGGGTGAAGGGCAGTGGAAGGAATATGTCGGCGGTTACAGCGACTGGCTGGCGCAGCGCGCTGCCCCTGTTGCGCCTGAGGCGAAACCCGCGGCCCCGGTAAAAAGCGCAGCGCGTGCCGCGCCGGCAAAAAAACTCACGTTCAAGGAGCAGCGCGAACTGGAGCTGTTGCCGGGTGAGCTGGACATGCTGGAAAAAGAACAGTCAGACCTGGCGATGCGCATGAGCAGCACGGATTACCACAAGCAAGGTGCTGCGCAACTGAAGTTGGATCGTGAACGTGCTGCGGCGATTGAAAAATTGCTGGCAACAAAGTTTCAGCGCTGGGAAGAACTGGATCAGCGGGCGGGGCAGCCGGTCAGTTAATCACGGGCGTTTGCAGGGCGTCGCTTTTTTGCGTCAGTTCAGGAAATAATCGACGGTCACCACGACCCGGATGCGTTTGTTCGGGCTGGATCCCCCGGCCTGGCCACCGCCTTCACCAGCGACTGACTGATCGCGGTCCGCGATGGTGAACAGCCCCTGGCTGGCGCGACGGATGCTGCCGACCGCGCTGCCGCTGTCTGCGGCAAACTGCCGGGCGGCTTCGCGTGCTGATTTCGTCGCGTCAGCCATCATCGCGGGTTTGACCGAATTGAGTTGCGTGAACAGGAACTGCGGGCTGTTGCCATCCCAGCCGCCCTGCGACGAGAGCACGATACCGGCGGCCACCAGCTGGTCCGTCATCTGGCTGACCTTCTGCACTTTTTCAACGTCCTGGCTGCGGATCAGGATGGTGTATTCGACGATGTAGCGCAGCGCATTGTTGTTCTGGTTGTAATCATTGGCCTGCCGGTCCTGGACACGGACATTCTGGCTGGCCACCGCATCCGCAGGAATGCCGTTTTTGGCCAGGAATTCCAGCACCTTGCCGCGCGCTTCGTCCGCGGAGCGGTTGACCTCGTTCAGGGCATTGCCTGCCGCGCGCACCTTGATCGGCCAGATCGCGAGATCCGCAGTGACGTCTTTTTCGGCAAGTCCGCGCACGGTCACATAGCGGTCGTTGTTTTTCGAACTCTCGATGGAGCGGCCGAGGATTGCGCTGCCGGCGATCAGGCCGACGCTGATGCCTGCGGCAAGAACGAAGGCGGAGATTTTGTCGCTGGGCATGGCGGTTCCTTGTTGAGCCGGTTTTGACGGTGTTTGGACATCATAACGGAGCGATGGTTGCTGCGCTGCTGCTGCGCGTACAATGAGCGCATGCCCGACCTGCTTGACCAAGCCACCCGGCAAACCGTGATCTCCGTCGCCGAGCTGAACCGGCTCGCGCGCACAGCCATCGAACGCGGTGTGCCGCTGGTCTGGGTCGCCGGCGAAATTTCCAATTTCAAACGTTACGACAGCGGCCATTGTTATTTCACGCTGAAGGACGAAGCCGCGCAGGTTGATGCGGTGATGTTCCGCCACAAGGCGCAGCACCTGGACTGGGCGCCGGAGAACGGCATGCAGGTGGAGGTGCGCGCGACGGCGACGGTGTACGAGGCGCGCGGCAAGTTCCAGCTGGCTGTCGACGCGATGCGCCGGGCCGGGCTGGGGGCCCTGTATGCGGCCTTTGAAAAACTCAAGGCCAAGCTGGAAAAAGAAGGCCTGTTTGATGCGGACATCAAACGCGAACTGCCGCCGTTTCCGCGCACGGTCGGCGTGGTGACTTCACCACAGGCCGCGGCACTGCGCGACGTGATCACCGCGCTGCGCCGGCGCATGCCGGGCATCAATGTGATCATTTATCCGACGCCCGTGCAGGGCGAGGGTGCCGGTGCGAAGATTGCCGAGGCGATTGCGCTGGCCGGATCCCGTGCCGAGTGCGACGTGCTGATCGTCTGCCGCGGCGGTGGCAGCATCGAAGACCTGTGGGCGTTCAACGAGGAAGTCGTGGCACGCGCGATCCGCGCCTGTCCGCTGCCGGTGGTGTCGGGGGTCGGCCATGAAACCGATTTCACCATTGCCGATTTTGCCGCCGACATGCGCGCGCCGACACCAACCGCGGCAGCCGAGCTGGTCAGCCCCGATGGCGTCAAGCTCAAACGCGATGTGGCACTGCTGGGCCAGCAACTGGCGCGGATATTCTCGCGCGGCATCGAGGATCGCATGCAGCGCCTCGACTATTTGTCACGGCGGCTGACCCATCCCGGGGAACGCATCCGCAACCAGCTGATCCACCTGCAGCATCTCGCCAGCCGCTTGCGCGGCGAATGGCGGCGCAGTGCCGATGAACAATCCTGGGCCTTGCGTGATGCAGCGCAACGGCTGCGCGCAGCCGCGCCGGATACGGGGATGCTGGTGCAGCAACAGCAGGATCTGGCGCGTCGCCTGCGCGCTGCGGCAAGCGTGCATATGACGGCCGCCGCGGAGCGGGTGACGGGGGTTCGCTCGCACCTGCTGCACCTGAATCCGCAGCGCGTGCTGGAACGCGGCTACAGCATCACCGAAACGGCGGATGGCGCGATCATCCGCGACAGCGCGCAGCTGAGCGAGGAGCAGGAACTGAAGGTCACGCTGGCCAAAGGCTGGGCGGGTGTGCGGGTCAAACGTACCGGGTAGGCGCAGGCAGCCTGTGTCCATAAAATGGCGCCGGAAATGCGCGCCATGTGGTGCAGTTGACTTGACGTCCGGGCGGAGCCTGCCTATAAGCTTGTTGGCAAGGTAACAGCGGGTCAACAGCGCGGGCCGGACAGCCGAATTTAAACAGCACTACCGGCGGCGTTCCAGGGTGGCCACAACAATATTCGTCAATCACATTCGTCATCAATATCCCAGGGTTTCATGCCATGAGCGAACTCGATTTCACCCGTCCGGGGCAGAGCGATGTCTACAACGCCAATGTGGCGCGGCTGTTTTTCCATGCCAACGGCAAGGCGCGCAATGTCGCTGCCGGCAGTCCGCTGTTTGCAGAGAACACCTCCGGCAAGGTCATGTATTTCATCGCCGCAGGCGAAGTCGCGCTGACCCGCAACGGCAAGCCGCTGGACGTGATCAAGGCCGGTGAAGTGCTGGGCGAGATGTCGGTGCTGACCGGCGAGCCGCGCAGCGCGACCGCGACCGCACGCCTGGCCTGCGAAGTGATTGAAATGGACGGCAGCACTTTTGCCAGGGCGATCCAGAAAACCCCGGAGTTCGCACTGATGCTGCTGGCGATCCTGATCAAGCGCCTGCGCCTGGCGCTGGCGATGCAGATGCTGTCGAAAAACCAGAACCAGGCGCCGGAGACGATCCCGGTGTCGGGTGAAGTGTTCGACAAGGACCTGCTCGCCCAGTTGACGTCCAATTTTCCGGGAAAGCCGCCCGTGTATTACCCGAAAAACGGCGTGATCATGCGCGAGGGCGAGGCCGGCATTTTCATGTACGTGGTGATGGACGGTTCGGTGCGCATCAGCGTCAAGGACAATGTCGTCGAACTGGTCCGTCCCGGCGGTGTGTTCGGCGAAATGGCGCTGGTCGACCAGTCCAAGCGCGCGGCCACTGCATCGGCTGCAGCGGATTCCAACCTGCTGTCGATCAACCGCAACGACTTCCTGAAACTGATCAAGACCAATCCCGCGTTCGGCAATTCACTGCTGCGGGCGCTGGCGAACCGCTTGCGGAATACCGGGCGGAAGTAGGGCTTTAAGCCTCGCCTCCAACAATCTGCGCCTCCAGCTCCTGCCGGATATATTCCAGCACCCTGTCGCCGACATTGTCGGCGAGACAATCGAATTCAGTGAACTCTTCCGCCGAGCGCAGCCAGGTCAGTTGCCGCTTGGCGAGCTGGCGCGTTGCGGCGATGCCCTGTTCGCGCAGTTCTTCGAGGCTGATTTTGCCGGTGATGTGGTCCCAGGCCTGGCGGTAACCGACGCAGCGCATCGCCGGCGTGTCGGGGTCCAGTGAATAATCCTCGCGCAACTGGCGTAATTCCTGCACCAGTCCGGCGGCGAGCATGGCGTCGAAACGTTGTGCGATGCGTTCGTGAAGCACCGCGCGGTCACCGGGCAGCAGCGCGATGCGGATGGGGGTGTAGGGAAAATAAACGTACTTGGGTTTTTTCAGCAGGTCGGTCATCGACTTGCCGGTGATGTAATAGATTTCCAGCGCGCGCTGGATGCGCTGCGAGTCGTTGGGTTCCAGCCGTGCCGCGGTTTCCGGATCGACCTTGCGCAGTTTGTCGTGCACCGCAGGCCAGCCGTCTTCGTCGGCCATGGTTTCGATGATCAGGCGGATCGTCGAGTCCGCTTCCGGCAGGTCATTGAGGCCTTCGACCAGTGCCTTGAAGTAGAGCATCGTGCCGCCGACCAGCAGGGGGATGTTGCCGCGCTCGGTGATTTCGCGCATCAGCGTCAGGGCGTCGTCGCGGAAGCGCGCCGCGGAATAACTCTCGTGCGGTTCGATGACATTGATCAGGTGGTGCGGCGCACGCTTAAGCGTTTCGGCATCGGGCTTTGCGGTGCCGATGTCCATGTCCTTGTAGACCATCGCCGAATCAACGCTGATGATTTCGCAGGGCAGGGTCGTGGCCAGTTGCACCGCGACCGCGGTTTTGCCGCTGGCCGTGGGGCCCATCAGCAGGATGGTGGGAGGCGGCGTGGTGGTTGTCATAAAATTATTAATAAAATCAAATACTTAATTTCACTCATTTTGCTCACTCGCCGCGGCGGAACAGGCGGTCGAGGTCGGCGACCGAGAATTGGTGCCAGGTCGGGCGGCCGTGGTTGCACTGGCCGGAACGCTCAGTGGCTTCCATGTCGCGCAGCAGCGCATTCATTTCGGGCACCGTCAGTTTGCGGTTGGCGCGTACCGCGGCGTGGCAGGCCATCGTTCCCAGCAGTTCATTGCCGCGTTCGGTGGCGATACGACTGGCGCCGTATTCGCG
>CAMBCD010000005.1 GCA_945863085.1 Bordetella parapertussis | reverse complement strand
AGGAAACTGCCGACACACAGGCCCAGCAGCGCCGCACAAAAGGCAAAGATCAGGGGATTTGACAGCATGGTCGGCAATTACCGGAAACGGTACGCGGGGTCAGCGCCCAACGCCCGGCTGCGCGAACCGCACGCGGCGTGGCAAGGCTTATACCGCGGGTTTATACCGCAGAACCCAGCTTGAAGATCGGCAGATACATCGCGATCACCATGCCGCCGATCAGCGTGCCCAGCACCACCATGATCATTGGTTCCATCAGGCTGGCCAGCGCTTCCACGGTGTCATCCACTTCCTGTTCGAAAAAGTCGGCAACTTTGCCCAGCATCGCATCCAGCGAGCCCGCCTCCTCGCCGATCATCACCATCTGGATCACCATGCTCGGGAATACCTCGGTGCCCTGCATCGAGGACGTGAGGCTGGAGCCGGTGGAGACCTCGGACTGGATTTTTTTGGTGGCGACAAAGTAGACGTAGTTGCCGGAGGCGCCCGCAACGGAGCCCAGCGCATCGACCAGGGGAACGCCCGCGGCAAACATCGTTGACAAGGTGCGCGTCCAGCGCGCGATCGACGATTTCCGGATCAGGTCGCCGAAGATCGGAATTTTCAGCGTCAGGCGATCCATGAACATCTGCATTTTCTCAGAGCGTTTCCAAGTCCAGAAGAATGCCCAGATCGCAGCACCGGCACCACCGAAAAGAATGAACCAGTTGGCGACGACGAAGTCGGACATGGCCATCACGATCAATGTCGGTGTCGGCAGGTCGGCGCCGAAACTCTTGAACACTTCCTTGAATGCCGGGATCACGAAAATCATGATGATCGCGGTGATGACCACGGCGACCACGATGATGGCGATCGGGTAGAACAGCGCGGATTTGATCTTGGCCTTGATGGCGAGAATCTTTTCCTTGTAGGTGGCGAGCCGGTCGAGCAGGCTTTCCAGAATACCGGCGGCTTCGCCGGCGCCGACCAGGTTGCAGAACAGAGCATCAAAATGCAGCGGGTGTTTTTCGAACGCCTGCTTCAGGCTCATGCCGGTTTCGACGTCAGACTTGATGGTCATCAGCAGCCGGGCGACCGCCGGATTGCTATGGCCCTTGCCGACGATGTCGAAGGCCTGCAGCAGCGGCACGCCGGATTTCATCATCGTCGCGAGCTGGCGGGTGAACAGCGTGATGTCCTTTTCGGAGACCGAGCCGCCGCGACCCAGGCGCTGCTTCTTGACTTCGACGATCTTGATGCCCTGCCGGCGCAGCGTGGCGTTGACCTGCGCCTCGCCGCTGGCCTGCATTTCGCCGCGCACGGTTTTGCCGGCGCGATCCTGGCCGATCCAGCGAAAAGTGTATTCAGCAATCTCTGATTTGCGAGCGGCAGCGGCGGCAGTCGCCATGGCGAACCTCCAAAATTCTTCGATGAACCAATAGGTTACGATCAGTTATTCACAGAATGATGCCTTTCCTGCCTATCTTTGTAAAGGCTGGATTGCACACTGTCCGGCGCCGGCCCTATGGCCGTGTCGGCGCATATACCCGGACGCTTTTGATGACCCGGTCCTGGGTCTGGACGATTTCCAGCGGGTGCCCGGCAATGCGCACGCTGGTATTGGGCTCGGGGATGTCCTGCAGATGTTCCAGAATCAGCCCGTTCAGAGTCTTCGGGCCGTCCAGCGGGAAGCTGAATCCGAGTTTGCGGTTCAATTCGCGCAGCAGCGTGCCGCCCTCGATGACGTAGCTGCCGTCGGGCTGCGGGTGCAGGCCGCGTCCCATCAGTGGTGACTGGGTGGTGAACTCGCCGATGATTTCCTCGAGGATGTCGTCGAGGGTGACCAGTCCCATGATTTCGCCGTATTCGTCCACCACCAGGCTGACCCGGTCCTCATGTTCCTGGAAATGCTGGATCTGCGCCAGCAGCGGGGTGGCCGATGGCACGAAATAGGGCTCGCGGATCATTTCGCGCAGGCTGTCGTGGGTCAGCTCCTCGCGCTGGATCAGCGTCAGCGCATGCCGCACCCGCAGCGTACCGATCACGTTGTCCAGCTGATCCTGGTAAACCACCACGCGGCGATGGTGTGCCGTCGATATCTGCTGGGCCAGTTCCTCCAGCGGCAGATCGAGGTTCACAGCCTCGATCTGATTGCGCGGCACCATCACGTCGTCCACGGTAATCGCGCCGAGTTCCAGCAGATTGAGCAGCACCGTGGCGTGCTTTTTTGGCAGCACATTGGAGGACTCGAGGACGATGGTGCGGATTTCGTCGATGGACAGCGGCTGCGGTCCGGATTCCTGCGGTTGCAGGCGCAGCATGCGCAGCGCGAGTCCGAGTACCGCATTGGTCGAAATGGTCAGCAAGTGCACAAACGGAGCGGTGACCCAGGCCAGCACGCGCATCGGCCAAGCCACGAAGCGCGAGATATTCTCTGCGCTGTGCTGGCCGAGGCGTTTGGGTACGATTTCGCCGACGACGATGGTCACGTAGGTGATTACCACAACGACGACCAGGGTTGCGGTGATGTTGGCCGTTTTGGGCTCGAGGCCCTGCAACTGCAGCCAGATCGCGAACGGCTCGGCAAGAATGGCTTCGCCGACGATACCGTTGAGCAGGCTGATCGCGGTAATGCCGATCTGCACTGTCGAGAGGAAACGTGTCGGATTCGCGCTGAGCTTTATGGCCGCCGCCGCCAGTTTGTCGCCCCGTTGCGCGAGCGTGGCCAGTTTGGACTGGCGCGCGGTCAGCAGCGCGACTTCGGACATCGCAAAAGCACCGTTGAGCAGGATCAGGCAGACGAGTATCAGCACTTCCATGAGAGCACCTCAAAAAATCGAAAGCGGGGGTTGCAAGGCCACCGCAAAACGAACCGGTCAGCCCCGGCCGAGCAGCACTTCGACGACGAACTTGCTGCCCAGATAGGCCAGCACCAGCATCAGGAAGCCGGTGAGTGTCCAGCGCACGGCAACGCGTCCGCGCCAGCCGTGGAAATGCCGGCCGAACAGCAGGGCGGCGAATACGATCCACGACACGATGCCGAAAATGGTCTTGTGATTGAGCCGTGCCGCCTTGCCGAACAGTTCTTCGGAGAACACCGCGCCGCTGGCCAGTGTCAGCGACAGCATGATGAAGCCCGCCCAGATGATCCGGAACAGCAGGGTTTCCATGGTCAGCAGCGGCGGCAGTTTCTGCAGCCCGGCCGGCAGCGCGCCGCGGTGCAGCCGCCGCTCAAGCATGGCCATCAGCAGCACGTGCAACGACGCGATGGTGAACAGGCTGTAGGCGAGCATCGAAATCAGCACGTGAAGTTTGAACGCCAGCAATTCGGTATTTGGCAAGGGCCGTGCTGCGGGGAGCAGAGCCGGCAGGAACGCAGCCACTGCCGCGGCCGGCATGATCAGCGCCTGCAGTCCTTCGAGACGGTAGAACAGGCCGCCCAGCCAGTAAATCAACACAGTCAGCCAGAGGATTGCGGAGATGGCGTCGCCGACGCCGATACGCAGGGTGTTGCCCGCGAGCATCGTGCCGAACAGCACGATGGCATGCACGCCGAGGGCGGCCAGCACCCCCGTGCGTTCCATGGCGCGGGGCCCGGGTGCGGCCGGCGTGACTGCGGCAGCAGACCAGTGCAGTCGCCAGAAGTAGACCGTCATCGCCACATACAGAAGCGCGCTGATCAGATACGGTAAAATGCCCTGCATAGTCTTCAAGTTTACCCGAACACACCTTTCGCCACATTCCATGTTTGACAACCTCACTGGCAGGCTGTCGCGCGTCGTAAAGACGCTGCGCGGCGAAGCGCGCCTCACCGAAGCCAACATCCAGGATGCCTTGCGCGAAGTGCGCATGGCGCTGCTTGAAGCCGACGTCGCGCTGCCGGTAGTCAAGTCCTTCATTGATCGCATCCGTGAAAAAGCGGTGGGCGAAGAAGTCATCGGCAGCCTGACGCCGGGCCAGGCGCTGGTCGGTGTTGTTCACCGTGAGCTGGTGGCACTGATGGGCGAGCACAGCGAGTCGCTCAATCTTGCTGCCCAGCCGCCGGCGGTGGTCCTGATGGCCGGCCTGCAGGGCGCCGGCAAAACCACCACCGCCGGCAAACTCGCGCGCTGGCTGCGTACCGAGCAGCGTAAAAAAGTGCTGCTGGTGAGTTGTGATGTGTACCGCCCTGCGGCCATTGAGCAGCTCAAAGTGCTGGCCGGGCAGGTCGAGGCGGACTTTCATCCGTCCGGGGCCGGCGAAAAACCGGTCGATATCGCGAAACGCGCACTGGAATACGCACGCACCCATTTTCACGACGTGCTGATTGTCGATACCGCCGGCCGCCTCGCGATCGATGTGGCGATGATGCAGGAAATCCGCGAACTGCATGCCGCGTTGAATCCGGTCGAAACATTGTTTGTCGTCGACGCGATGCAGGGTCAGGACGCAGTCAACGTCGCCAAGGCGTTCGGCGAGGCCTTGCCGCTGACGGGCGTGATCCTCACCAAGCTCGACGGCGATGCGCGCGGTGGCGCTGCATTGTCCGTGCGCCATGTCACCGGCAAGCCGATCAAGTTTGCCGGCACCGGCGAGAAGCTGACGGGGCTGGAAGCCTTCCATCCCGACCGCATGGCCTCGCGCATCCTCGGCATGGGCGATGTGCTGTCGTTGATCGAAGATGTGCAGAAATCGGTCAACCTGGAGGATGCTGAAAAACTTGCGCGCAAGGTCAAGACCGGCAAGGGATTTGATCTTGAGGATTTCAAGCAGCAGGTGGCGCAGATGCGCAAGATGGGCGGCATGAGCGCGCTGATGGACAAGTTGCCCGCGCAACTGGCGCAGGCGGCACAGGGTGCGCCGCAAATGGAAGACAAGGCGATCCGGCGGCTGGAAGGCATCATCAATGCGATGACGCCGCAGGAACGCGCCAGGCCCGAACTGCTCAAGGCCTCGCGCAAACGCCGCATTGCGACCGGCGCCGGTGTCAGCGTGCAGGAAGTCAACCGCCTGCTGACCCAGTTCGAGCAGACCCAGAAGATGATGAAAATGGTCGCCAAGGGCGGCATGGCGAAAATGATGCGTAACATGAAGGGCATGTTTCCGGGCATGCGCTGAGCATGCCTGCGCCCCTGTTCTTTCCGCTTTCGGTTATTTCAGACTGAACCCCTGGCGCCGGATGTAGGCGCCGAAATCCGCGCGCTCCGGTTCGGCATACTGCCGGGCCTTGTCTTCCGACCAGCCATAAAATTCTGCAGCGCCGAAAGATTTGCTGCGGCGCTGTTTGCCGTACGGGTGATTGGCATGCCGGCGCTGATCGTAGGCATCAACCCGCTCGCGCAGCGTACTTTCGTCGTAGCGGTTGGTATGCACAGTCACTTCCGGTGACAGGCGGGGGCTGATGTGTCCGGGCGTTGCCGGATATCCCACGCAGAGCCCTGCGACCGGAAACACCCCTTCCGGCAATTCCAGTTCGCGGCTGGTCGCATCAATGGCGTTGCGGATGGCACTGATCGGACAGGTGCCGAGGCCGGCGGCTTCCGCTGCGCGGATGAAATTCATCATCACGATGCCGGCATCCACCGCGGCATTCATGAAGTGATCGAGGTGTTCGTTGGCGAACGGTTTGCCCCGCCACTCACCGATGTGGCGGATGCGGCGGTTATTGCCGCAGAACACCAGGAACACCGGCGCGTCGAGTATCCATGCCATGTCCGGGATTGCGGCGACGATGCGCTGGCGTTTGCCGGCATCCGTGATATGGATGATATCGGCCTGCTGCAGATCGCTTTTGGTCGGCGCCGACAATGCGCAGGCCAGCAGCAGGCGCAGCAGTTCCGGCGCCACCGGGTCCGGACGATAACGGCGGATCGAACGATGGCTGGCGATCTGCGCCAGTTCCATGATGCCTTGCTGATCCGGCGCTACCGGGAAATCAGCGCCAAAACGGGTCTGCAGGGCGGAACGGATGGTGCCGACGGGATCTTTTTCTGCGGAATTCATGAAATATCTTTCAAAAACAATTGGTTAGTGTTATTTTTCGCCTGCAGGGCTTTTCTTGCGGCAACCGCCGATCGCCGGTGGCTTTGGTTGCGTCTTACGCAAAAAATAGCGTAAAATCCGGCCCTTTCGTCTTCTTCAGTCGCCGGGAACCCTCATGGTAGTAATACGTTTAGCTCGTGGTGGCGCCAAAAAGCGTCCGTTTTTCAATTTCGTTGTTGCCGACTCTCGCATGCCGCGCGACGGGCGCTTTATCGAGCGTCTGGGTTTCTACGATCCCAAGGCCCCGGAAGGCCGCGAACGCTTGCGCATCAATCGCGAGCGCCTCGACTTCTGGAAGGGCAAGGGTGCATTACTTTCGGACACCGTAACCCGGCTCGTCAAGCAGACTGGTGAACAAAAAGCCGCTTGAGCGGCTGGTGACTGGGCGGTTGGTGACCATGGGGCGCATTGTTGAGCCCTACGGCATCAAAGGCTGGATCAAGATCCAGCCGTTCACGCAGCTGCAACAGGGTCTGCTGGATTATCCGCAGTGGCTGGTGGGACAGGAAGGCGATTGGCAGCCGCGATCGGTGGAAACGGCAAAAGTGCATGGCGCCACGGTCGTTGCAAAACTGGAAGGTGTCGCCGACCGGGAACAGGCCGCAGCGCTGCAAGGCATGCGGATCGCGGTATCACGCGATGATTTTCCCGAGCCGGCGAAGAATGAATTTTACTGGGCCGACCTGGTCGGCCTGAAAGTGGTCAATGCAGACGGTGTGGCGCTGGGGAGTGTGACCCGCGTCTTTGAAACCGGAGCGAATGATGTGCTGGTCGTGGAGGAGGTGGCCGGTGAGGTGGCAAATCAGCGCGAACGTTTGCTGCCCTTCATCGCACCGGTGATCCGGCAGGTGGATATTGCCGGCGGCACGATCATCGTGGACTGGGATGCGGGCTACTGATGTTGCAGTTTGATGTGGTTACGCTGTTTCCGGCGATGTTTGATGCGGTGACCGAACTCGGTGTCACCGGGCGCGCCAGGGAACGCGGCTTGTACCAGTTTGTGGCGTGGAATCCGCGGGATTTTGCAGCCAACGTACACCGCACCGTGGATGACCGCCCTTATGGCGGCGGCCCGGGGATGGTGATGATGGCAGAACCGCTGGGCAAGGCGCTGCAGGCGGCCTGCCAGCGCCAGCAAAGCGCCAGCGTGGAACGGCCGCGGGTGGTGCACCTGACGCCGCAGGGCCGGTTGCTGGATCACGCCAGGGTGGTGGAACTGGCGCGGGAGCCGGGACTGGTGCTGCTGGCGGGGCGTTACGAAGGTGTCGATGAACGGTTGATTGAGCGGCAGGTTGTCGAGGAAATTTCGATCGGCGACTATGTATTGAGCGGCGGTGAACTGGCCGCAATGGTGTTGATGGACAGCGTGGTGCGGCAGTTGCCGGGAGCACTCGGTGATGCCGAGTCAGCGGTGCAGGAGTCGTTTGTCGACGGCCTGCTCGATTGCCCGCACTACACGCGCCCGGAAAATTATGCGGGTGTGGCGGTGCCGGCGGTGCTGATGTCCGGGAATCATGCGGCGATCACGCGCTGGCGGCTGAAGCAGTCGCTGGGACGGACCTGGCAGCGGCGGCCGGAGTTGCTGGAACGGCGGACGCTGACGAAAGAAGAACGGATGTTGCTCGATGAATATCGCAGCGAGCAGCAGGGCAGTACGGCGCACGTTAGTAAAACGGACGTCAGTGAGGATTAACAGTGGACGCCATAATGGCGGACGCATCAAGTTTTGAGGGAGCATGAACATGAACGTCATTCAGCAGCTGGAGCAGGAAGAAATCAAACGGCTGGGCCGCAAAGTGCCCGAGTTCGTTGCCGGTGACACGGTCATCGTCAGCGTCAACGTCGTCGAGGGCGAGCGCAAGCGCGTGCAGGCCTATGAAGGCGTGGTCATCGCCAAGCGCAACCGCGGCATCAATTCCGCGTTCATCGTGCGCAAGGTATCGTCCGGTGAGGGTGTCGAGCGGACCTTCCAGACCTATTCGCCGGCGATTGCCAGCATCGAAGTCAAACGTCGCGGCGATGTCGGTCGCGCCAAGCTGTACTATCTGCGCGGCCTGTCAGGCAAGGCGGCGCGCATCAAGGAAAAGCTGACGGTCAATACCGCCGTTCCGGGCGAAATCGCGGAAGCGGCAACCGAAGCGGCACCGGCAGAAAAATAACCTCCGGGGCATTTCCGAAAAGGCGGCTGCGGCCGCCTTTTTTGTTTTATGGCGGACTGTGTGCTGCAATCAGCGCCCGCTACAATAGTTGCATGCCTGCACTGCGACACATCCTTTCCACCGCAGCACTGCTGGCGGGTTTGCAGGTCATCACTGCCGTGTACGCTGCTGAAGCCCCCGATGGTCTCGACGCCACGCGCAGCCTGGCGCAGGCCGGTGCGCTGCAGCTGGCGCTGCGCCATATCGATAGCCTGCAGCCGCAGGATGCCATCGCGCCGCCCCCCAAGGGGACTTCCTCCGGGGCGCCCCCCAAGGGGACTTCCTCCGGAGCGCGCTGGGCGGAATGGGAAACCCTGCGCCTGCAATTGCTGGTACGCCTGGATCGTAACGACGAAGTGCTGCAGCGCGCGGGCATGTTGCCGTCATCGGTACCTGCCGATGCCCGCGTTGGCTTGCATGTCATGGCCGCGCGTGCGGCACTTGCGCTGGGGAGGACTGCCGTTGCCCGCGATCACGCCGGCCGCGCATTGTGGACCCCCGGACTCAATGCCGGCGTGTTGCGCGAACTGCGGCTGCTGGTGATCCGCAGCCATGTCCGCGATGCTTCCCCCAAGGGGACTTCCTTCGGGGCGCCCCCCAAGGGGACTTCCTCCGGGGCGCGCAGCGACGATGCTTACCGCAGCATGCTGCGTTTCGAACAGGACTACCGGCCGCTGGATGCCGTGACCGCAGGCGTTTTTGTCGACGCGCTGCTCGACTTCAAGCTGGCGCGGGAAGCCCTTGCCTGGCTGAACCTGCTGGAGGAACGCGGCCCGGCAAAACTGCGGCTGCGCCTGCATGCCGGCGTGGTCACGCCGCAGGACGCGGTGACGCAGGCGCGCGCGGTGCTGGGGCGCAGCGAAGATCCGGCCTGGTGGCGCATTCTGCTCGAAGCTGCCGACCGCCAGAATAATGGTGCGTTGCGCCTTACTGCACTGGAACAGTTGCTGGAGGCAGCAGCGACCGCTGTGGAGCTTCCGGATGCCGGCGCCGGCACCTTATGGGAGGCCTATGTCAGCCATGCCCGTGCTGCGGCCAACAGCCACCATCTGCTGGCCGGCGATGAAGCGAGTTGGCTGGAATTTGCGATGCGCCGGCGCACAGCCGAACCGGCCGAGGCCCGCGCTTATCTGGCTTACCTGGCGCGTAACGCGCGCGATCCCAAAGTGCAGCAGAACGCGCAGATCCGGTTGGCTGTGGATTTTGCCGAATCGAAATTGCCGCACGCCGGCCTGCGCGTGTTCGACGCCTGGCCGGCTGACGCGGGCGCGCTGGCTGTGCCCACCCGGCACACACTGGGTGCGCTGGCAGAAACCATCGGTGACCCTGCGCGCGCCTTGCAGTACTGGCAGGGTTTGCCCGCCCCGGACAACATGCCTGCAGCGGTATGGAAGCTGCGCCTGTCTGCGCTGGCATTGCGCGCCGGCCGTGCCGATGTGGCCACAGACATCGCAGGATCACTGGCGGCGGAGCGGTCGGAGATTCCTGCGGTGCAACTGCCGGAATGGATCACGCTGGCGCAGCAATTCACCGACCATGGTCAGCATGATGCGGCGCGGACATTGTTTGAACGCGTGTTGCCGCATGCCGATGCCGCGCAGACGCGTCTTGTGTTGTCCGGCATCGCGCAAAACCATGAAGTAAGTGGTCAGCCGCTGCAGGCCGCGGAATTTTATCTGCGCTCGGCATTGAGTGCCCCCCAAGGGGACTTCCTTCGGGGCGCGCCGGCAACGGATGCTGCGGCGACGGAGGCGCGACTGAAGGCGGGCTTCAGTCTGGCGCGCGCCGGTCTGCGTGAGGATGCGAAGGCGCAGTTCGAATGGCTGCTGAAAAATGCCAATGATCCGGCGCAAATCGCCATCGCACGGCGTGAACTCGGTTTCTAGGCGCCCCCCAAGGGGACTTCCATCGGGGCGCGCCTTCAGCGCGCCGCGGTTTTCCACAGGTCGCTCAGGTATTCGTGGTCGGCGCTGTTGATCCAGCTCAGCCGGTATTCCACCGGTGAATCGTTGTAGGTGTAGGCCACGCGGCGGATGTGCAGTGCCGGCTGGTTGGCGCGCATGCCGAGGATCGCAGCAATTTCCGCCGGCGGATGCGCTGCCGACAGGCGCTCGCTGATGCGCACGACGTTGACGCCGTAACGCGCCTGATAAAGACCATAGATCGTCCCTTCGCGGTTGCGGAAGGTATCCTCGTCGATGCGCGTGAAGCGTTCCGTTGACACCGTGATGTCATCCAGCACCACCGGCTTGTCGGCGAGTTTCAGCAGATTGCGCACCCGCGCGACGCGGCTGCCGCGGGGGATGCCCAGTTGTGCTTCATCGTGGGCACCGGCGCGTTCGCGGCTGAACGACAGCAGTTCCGACACCGGGAATTCCTGGCTGCCGTCCTTGCCGACGATATGGAAAAAGTAAAACAGCGTGCGGTCTTCGGTATGGGTGGCGACAAAAGTGCCGCGCCCCTGCTGACGCACGAGGATGCGCCCGGCAACCAGTTCGTCGATGGCGCGGCGGATGGTGCCGATCGAAACGCTGAAATCCGCCGCCAGTTCCGACTCGCTGGGGATGGCTTCGCCTGGTTTCCACTCGCCGGCCGCCAGTGCACGCGTGATGCGCCACTGCACTTCGCGGTACAGGGGGGTTGCGGTCGGCTGGCCGGCCGCCAGGGGATCGGTTTTGGGGATTTGGGCCATAAACAGTGCGCGGCAGTCTAACACGCGGCTCGGCAATTCATATAGGTCATCTAGTTGACTTGCCGGAACGGCGGCGGGTAGCATGACCGGCCCTGCAGTTACGATTCCCCGCAGTTTTTACCAGCCAGGAGGCGCAATGATTCACATATTGGTACACGACAAAAAAGACACGGTCGGTGTGGCCGTCATCGAAGGCATCAAGGCCGGACAGGAAATGATCGGCTGGGTCATGGAAGACGACTCCACGATCAAGGTCAAGGCGCTCAACGACATCCCGATCGGCCACAAGGCGGCGCTGCGCGAGATCAAGAAGGGCGACACCATCATCAAATACGGTTTCGACATCGGCAAGGCCGTGGCGGACATCAAGGTCGGCGAACATGCCCACGTGCACAACATCAAAACAAAACGCTGGTAAAAAGCGACCTATAAGAGCAGGCGGCCGATGAACCGGCGCTGCGTGCCGAACTGAATATTCCTGGAGACAACAATGATCAACAGCAAAACCACATTCATGGGCTACCGCCGAGAGAACGGCCGTGTCGGTGTCCGCAACCTCGTCCTGATCCTGCCCGTGGACGATCTGTCCAACGCCGCTGCCGAAGCCGTGGCCAACAACATCAAGGGCGCGGTTGCGATCCCGCATCCCTATGGCCGGCTGCAGTTTGGCGCCGACCTGGATCTGCATTTCCGCACCATCATCGGCGCGGGTGCCAACCCCAATGTCGCCGCGGTGGTGGTGATCTGCATCGAAGAAGGCTGGGCCAAAAAAGTCGTCGACGGCATTGCCAAGACCGGCAAACCGGTCACCGGCTTTGGCATCGAGCTCCATGGCGACCACGACACCATCATGCGTGCCTCCAAAGTGGCCAAGGAATATGTGCAATGGGCCTCCGAGCTGCAGCGCGTGGAATGCCCGATCAGCGACCTGTGGGTTTCGACCAAGTGCGGTGAGTCCGACACGACTTCCGGCTGCGGCTCCAACCCGACGGTCGGCAGTGCGTTCGACAAGCTGGAACCGCTGGGCGTGACCATGTGTTTCGGTGAAACCACAGAGATCACCGGTGGCGAGAACATCGTGGCTGACCGTTGCGCGACGCCGGAAGTGCGCAAGGAATTCATGCGCATGTTTGATCGTTACCAGGAAATCGTCGAGAAAAACAAAACCAGCGATCTTTCCGATTCGCAGCCGACCAAGGGCAACATCGCCGGCGGCCTGACCACGATTGAGGAAAAAGCGTTGGGCAACATCCAGAAAATCGGCAAGAAGTGCAAGGTCATCGGCGTGCTCGACAAGGCCGAAGAACCGACCAAGCCCGGCCTGTGGTTCATGGACTCGTCCTCGGCCGCGGCGGAAATGGTCACACTGTGCGCTGCATCCGGTTATGTGGTGCACCTGTTCCCGACCGGGCAGGGCAATGTCATCGGCAATCCGATCGTACCAGTGATCAAGCTCACTGCGAATCCGCGCACCGTGCGTACCATGAGCGAACACGTCGACTACGACTGCTCGGGCCTGCTGCAGCGGGAGAAAAACCTTGACCAGACCGGCGACGAGCTGATCGAAGTCATGCTGCGCACCTGCAACGGCCGGCTGACGGCAGCCGAAGCATTGGGCCATCGCGAGTTTGTGCTGACCCGCCTGTACGAAAGCGCATAACGTAATCTGAATCATCCCGCATGGCTGGTGTGCAGCAATGCTCTGGCCATGCGGGCGTTTCACCGTAATCGCTGAAATCCGCACAAGATCCCGATGACCACACTCCGCGGTGCCGATATTCTCGCGCGCACACTGGCGCAAGCCGGTCTGCGCCGTATTTTTTCCCTGTCCGGCAATCACATCATGCCGGTGTATGACGCGGCGATCGAAGCCAGGCTTGCGATCACGCATGTCCGTTACGAAGGCGCTGCCGTGCACATGGCCGACGCCTGGGCGCGGCTGACCGGTGAACCCGGCATTGCCATGCTGACCGGCGGGCCGGGACACGCCAACGGCGTCGGTGCGCTGTATACCGCGCTGGCGTCCGAATCACCGCTGGTGCTGCTGTCGGGCCACGCACCGCTCAATGAACTGGGTACCGGTTCCTTCCAGGAAATGCGCCAGGCGGATATTGCAGCACCGCTGGTCAAGGCGTCGTGGGCCGCGGCCAGCGCTGAAACCCTGGGCGCGGATATTGCCAAGGCCTGCCGCATTGCGCGTTCCGGCCGGCCGGGACCGGTGCATCTGAGCCTGCCTTTTGATGTGCTCGAAAACAAAGTAGCCGACGGTGAAAAATTTCTGGCGCCGGCCGCCGATTTTGCGCCGGTGGAAAATCCGCCGGATGCCAAAACCGTCGCGGCGCTGCAGGCACTGCTGAAGACTGCGGCAAAACCGCTGATCCTGCTCGGCCCGGTACTGGCGCATGCGCCGGTCGCCGGCCTGGCCAGACAACTGGCTGCGGCCACGGGTGTGCCGGCGCTGTGCATGGAAAGTCCGCGCGGCGTCAACGATCCGGGCCTGGGTGCCTTTGCCGGCGCGCTGGCCAGGGCTGACCTGGTGGTGCTGATTGGCAAGCAACCGGATTTCACGCTGCGCTTCGGCAAGGCGCCGGCGCTGGCCGCCGCCTGTCGTGTTGCCGTGATCGATCCCGAATCCGAAGCCATGCAGTGCGCGATCAAAAATCTGGGCGCAGCCCGTGTCACGCTGTCGGCGCAGGCGGACAGCGTGGCCACGGTGCGTGCGCTGATCACTGCAGCGCAAGCGCATGCCGGTGCGGCCTGGTTCAGGGAAGTGGCGGATGCCGTCGCATTCCGTCCGGCGGCATGGCGTGACATCAACAGTGGCGACGGCCCGGTGCATCCGGTCGAACTCGGTCGCGCGGTGCAGGAAATCCTCGATACATCCCCCGATGCGGTGTTCATCGCCGACGGCGGCGAAATCGGCCAGTGGGCGCAGGCCTGCATCCATGCGCCGGCACGTGTTATCAACGGTGTCGGCGGGTCGATTGGCAGTGGCGTACCTTTTGCTTTTGCTGCGCGCATGGCCCGGCCGCAGGCACCGGTGATTGCGGTGATGGGTGACGGTGCTTTCGGTTTTCATTTGATGGAGTTCGACACCGCCGTGCGCGATGGCGTACCGATGATCGTGGTGGTCGGCAACGACTCCTGCTGGAATGCCGAGCACCAGATCCAGTTGCGGACTTACGGCAAGGAACGCGCCCATGGCTGCGAACTGCGCGGCGGTACGCGTTATGATCTGGCTGTTGCCGCGCTGGGCGGCCATGGCGAACTGGTGACCCGGGCGGCGGAACTGCAACCGGCGCTTGCACGAGCCATCGCCAGCGGCAAACCGGCGTGCATCAATGTGATGATCCAGCGTCTCGCGGCGCCGACAGTGACGGCCGGCGCACCGGCTGCAGCACACTAGGGAATCAGCGTATGCAAACCTTGCAGGTCAGGATCTGGCGCGGTACCGAAGAAGGCGGTTTCCAGGATTTCGAAGTGCCGCGGCAGGAAAGCCAGACCGTGCTCGATGTCGTGACCTACGTGCAGCGCAAATGCGACTCGACGCTGTCCTATCGTTTTGCCTGTCGTGTCGGCGTCTGCGGTTCCTGCGCGATGACGGTCAACGGCGTGTCGCGCTGGACCTGCCGCACCCATGTGTCCAAGGTCGCTGCCGACAACAAGCTTGAAATCGCACCCCTGCGCAATCTGCCGGTGATCAAGGACCTGGTCACCGACATGCGCGAATATTTCGACAAGTGGGCGCGCGCCCGTGGCCGTTTCACCGGCAGCACCACGCGCAAGGATGAATTCGCCAAAGTTTCACCGGAATCGAAAGAGCGCAAACGCGTTGAAGCCGGCATTGAATGCATCGGCTGCGGCGTGTGTTACAGCGCCTGCGATGTCGTCAGCTGGAACAAGGATTATCTTGGCCCGGCGGCGCTCAACCGCGCATGGACGCTGATCAATGATGTGCGCGACACCGCGCGCGCCGAGCGGCTGGCTGCCGTGGCGGGGGATGCCGGCTGCCATGCCTGCCATACCCATCTCGCCTGCACCGAGCGCTGCCCGAAGGGCCTGTCGCCGACGGCCGGCATTGCCGGGCTGAAACGCGCCGTGCTGGCGGCGACGCTGTCTGGCGAGATATAAAATAATGAATAAAATCAAATACTTATACCGTATTTCCGCAGTGAGGGAGGTGGCATGAGCCAGCGCGCCCAAGTCCTGCTGTGGGGCGCGCAGCGCATCAGCGCGATGGTGCTGGCGGTGTGCGTGCTGGCGCATCTGCTGACCATGATTTATGCGGTGCGCAGCGGCTTGAGCGCCGCTGAAATTCTCGGCCGCACCCAGGGCAGCATTGCGTGGTTCGCGTTTTACACGCTGTTCGTGTTTGCGGTTGCAGTGCACGCGCCGATCGGCCTGCGCACCATCATCAGCGAAAGCTGCAACTGGCGCGGCCGCGGCCTCGATGTATTGACCGGTGTCATCGGTCTGAGCCTCGCGATGTGGGGCATGCGTGCGGTGTTCGGTGTGTTCGGGGCGGGTGCGGCATGAAAAACGATTTTCGCGCGCGCAATCATCCGGCGTACTGGGCGTTCATCGTGCACCGTTTTTCGGGGGTGCTGCTGGCGCTGTTCCTGCCGCTGCATTTCTGGGCGCTGGGCCAGGCCTTGCATGGTGCGGCCGCGCTCGACGGATTCCTGCGCTGGACCGAGCAGCCGCTGGTGAAGTTTGCCGAGACCGGGCTGGTGCTGCTGCTGGCTGCACACATGGCGGGGGGATTGCGCCTGCTGGTGCTGGAATTCCTCGAATGGCGGGAATGGCAGAAAACGCTGATTGCGCTTGCTGCCGGCGTATCGCTGGTCACCGGCCTCGCCTTTCTGCTGAACCTGGTCTGAGCATCGCGAAATAACCGAAGAGTCTGACATGAAAAAAACCGCAAGCCAGAAGCCGAACCTGCTGGTGATCCTGGTCGATGACCTGCGTTATGACGAATTCGGCGCCGGCGGCCATCCCTACATGAAAACGCCGCACATCGACCGCATTGCGCATGAAGGCGTGCTGTTCGAGCGCGCCTTCCACACCACGCCGATCTGCTCGCCGAACCGCGCGTCAATACTCACCGGACAATACGCCAGCCGCCACGGCATCATCGACAACGTCGCCCGCGACCTCGCCAGCCACCGCCTGCCGAATTACCACCTCGAACTGCAGCGTCTGGGTTACGAGACCGCGCATATCGGCAAATGGCACATGGGCAACGACGGCAAGCCGCGCCCCGGCTACGATTTCTGGGTGGCCTATGACGGTCACGGCAATCTCTACAACCCGAAGCTGAACGAAAACGGCAAGTATGTGCAGCACGAGGGTTACGTCACCGACATCATGAACACCATGGCGACGGACTGGATCCGCAGCAAGGGCCAGCGCAAGAACAAAAAGCCCTGGTCGCTGTGGTTTGCGCACAAGGCCGTGCATCCAGACGCCGAGCAGGCGGCCGACGGTTCCTTCCGCATGGACGGTTACCGCCCGGCGAAGCGTCACGAAAATCTCTACAAGGGTTGCGTGTTCCCGAAAAAACCGAACATGCAGACGCCCGCTGAATTCCTCAAACACAAGCCGGTGTGGGCGGAGGCGGTGGAGTGGCGCAAGACCGATGCCTCAAAAGTCATGCTCGATGCCATCCACTCCGGCAAGCAGGAGGAAATCCGCCTGCGCGCGGCGATGATGGCTGCGGTCGACGAAGGCGTCGGCATGATCCTCAAAACGCTGGAAGAGACCGGCGAGCTCGACAACACGGTGATCCTGTTCCTCGGTGACAATGGGTATTTCTTCGGAGAACACGGCATCGGTCCTGAGCGGCGTTTCGCCTACGAAGAAGGCATCCGTTCACCGCTGACCATTCGCTGGCCGAAACTGATCAAGGCCGGTTCACGTATCAAACAACTCGCAATCCTGCAGGATCTGGCGCCGACGCTGATTGAAATTGCCGGCGGCAAACCGGGCAAACACATCCAGGGCCGCTCCCTGCTGCCGCTGATCAAGGGCAAACGCGCTGGCTGGCGCAAGTCGGTGTTCGTTGAATACTGGGCCGAGAATGCCTACCCCTGGCTGGTTGGCATGACCTACAAAGCCGTACGCACCGACCGTTACAAGTACATCCACTGGGTCAATCGCGCGCGCAACGGCGAACTTGATGAGCTCTACGATCTCGACCGCGATCCCTATGAACTGGTCAATGTCGCGAACAAACCGGGCTATCGCGTGGTGCGTGAAAAAATGACCAAAGAGCTGCGCAAACTGACGGCGGACGCGCTGGGGCTGTGACACTGCTGCAGCGGGGTTGCGGCTTGCCGCACCCTGGTGCGTGGGGTATCGTGAAACGGAACAGGGGCCAAGTGGCCTTGAATAAAACCAGACCGTGAGGAGGAGTGATGAACAAAGCAATGATGATTAATTCAACCATCAACAAAGCAGGAGCGATGGTTGCAGCCTGCATGCTGCTTGCCGGCACCGCGTTTTCCGCAGACTATCCGGTGCGGCCGGTGCGCATCATCGTGCCGTTTGCGCCCGGCGGCGCCACGGACATCGTCGCCCGGCTGGTGGCGCAGAAACTCACCGAGACCTGGGGCCAGACCATGGTGGTCGACAATCGCGCCGGCGCCGGCGGCAACATAGGTGGTGATATCGCTGCCAAGTCCAACCCCGACGGCTACACGCTGTTCATGACTTCCGGCTCCATCGTCACGGCGAACCAGCACATGTATGCGAAGATGCCGTTCAACCCCGAGAAAGACCTGATTGCCGTGACCAACGTGGCCAGTGGCCCGCAGGTAATCGTGGTGCATCCGAGCGCGCCGGCAAAAAATCTGAAGGAGTTCATTGCCCAGGCCAAGGCCAAACCGAAATCGATGACCTACGGCTCGGCCGGCGTTGGCACGCAGACTCATCTGGCCGCGGAAAATTTCATTTACACCGCGGGCATTGACGTCACACACGTGCCGTATAAAGGCGAGGGTCCGGCGGTCAGCGATCTGATCGGCGGACAAATCCAGTTCGTTACACCCAACATGTCGGCGGCCATCGTCTTCATCAACTCGGGCAAACTGCGTGCGCTTGGCGTCACCAGCAAGGAGCGCTCCGCCCAGTTGCCCAATGTGCCGGCGATTGCCGAAACGCTGCCTGGTTTCGAGAATCTCGGCTGGTTCGGCTTCATGGTGCCTACGGGGACTCCGAAAGAAATTATCGCCAAGGTGCACGCCGATACCGTGAAGGTGCTGGCCAGCCCCGACCTGCGCAAGCGTTTCAACGACATCGGCATGGTGCCGGTGGGCAACAGCTCGCAGGATTTTGCCAAAGACATCAAGGCGGAATCGGCGCGTTGGGCAAAAATTATCAAAGAACGCAATCTGCAGGTGAAGTAAACGCAACGCCGCCGCCGGGATCAAACCCGACGGCGTTTAATCAATTTGTCCCGAGGTGGTTTTGTGAAGGTCGAACTCAAACAGGTGGAAGAGGCGTGCAAGGAACTCTACATCCGTGCGCTCAAAATGCTGCCCCCGGACATCAAGCAGGGTTTCCAGCGGCTTGATCGCGCCGAAACCAATGCCACCGGCAAGGCGATCCTCGGCACCATGATCCGCAATATCACCGTCGCCGAGGACAATACCAACCTGCTGTGCCAGGACACCGGCATCCCGATTTACAACGTGGTGATCGGCAGTAATGTCGCGGTGGATGGGCACGCGCTGAAACAGGCGATCATCAGCGGCTGCACCCGTGCCACCAAGGAGCATCCGCTGCGTTCCTCCGTGGTGCATCCGACCACGCGCAAAAACGAACACACCTCAGGCGGCCGCCACGTGCCGGTGATCAACATCGATTTCGCGCCGGATGCCGACATGCTGTCGATCGAGATGATTCCCAAAGGTTCGGGCTCCGAGAATAACTCCTGGCTGAAAATGGCGATCCCGGCTGACGGTGTGGATGCAATCAAGACCTTCGTCATCGACTGTGTGCTCGAAGCCGGTGGCAAGAGCTGTCCGCCGGTGATCGTCGGTGTTGGTGTCGGCGGCACTGCCGACCTGTGTGTGCACCTGTCGAAAGTTGCGGCGACGCGGCCCCTGGGCAGCGTTTGTGCCGACCCCGAGGGCGCGAAGCTCGAAGCCGAACTCAGTGCCGTGGTCAACAAGCTCGGCGTTGGGGCGCAGGGCTTGGGCGGGGACTCCACAGCCTTTGCGGTGCACGTCGAAACTGCAGCCACCCACATCACGATGAATCCCGTGGCGGTCAACATGCAGTGCCATTCAGCGCGGCGTGCACGGGCGACGTTCACCCCGCAAGGTCTCAGTTATGGGTACTAGATTACGGCTACTGAGTTACGGATACTGAAATGGCCCATTACGAACTCAATATGCCGGTCAGCGAAGAGCAGGTGCGGAAGCTCCGCATCAACGACACGGTCACGCTGCACCAGACCCTGTACGGCATCCGCGATGCGACGCAGATCCACATGTTCGACCACGGCCGCAAGACGCGTTTCGACATGCGCGGCCATGCCGTGGTCCACACTGCCCCCAACGTGAAATGGGTGGGTGAAACCGAAGCGCACCCTTCCGGTTATGCGCCGATCTGCATCGGCACCACCACCAGCGCGCGCATGGAGCGTTTCACCCAGCCGCTGATGGCGCAGTACGGCGTGCGCATCATCATCGGCAAGGGCGGATTGTTCGCATCCTCGGCCAAGGCCTTCAGCGAACTGGGCGGCGTGTATCTCGCGATCATCGGCGGCACCGCGGCGCTGGAGACGACCTGGATCGAGCAGATTGAGGAAGTCGACCTTGATGACCTCAACCCGGAATCGCTGTGGAAGTTCCGCATCAAGGGTTTTGGTCCGCTGTTGGTGGCGATGGATTCCCACGGCGGCAGCCTCTACACGGCGGTCAATGCCGCAGCCAAAGACAAACGCGCGGGTGTGCTCGCGGACCTCGGCGTTAAATCCTGAATCTCAAACCCATTTGCCACAGAGGACACAGAGAGCACAGAGACAACCCGGGGCATAACCTGCAGTTCTCTGTGTCCTCTGTGGCTAAGTTTTTGACCTTATGCAAACAATCAAAACCGATATCCTGATCCTCGGCTCCGGCGGCGCCGGCCTGTTCGCCGCGCTGCACGCCCATCAGCACAATCCCGAACTGTCGATTACCGTTGCGGTGAAGGGCCTGCTCGGCAAAACCGGCTGCACGCGCATGGTGCAGGGCGGTTACAACGTGGCGCTGGCCGCGGGTGACTCCGTCGAGCGCCATTTCATGGACACCATCGAAGGCGGCAAATGGCTGCCCGACCAGGACCTGGCGTGGACGCTGGTGGAAACCGCGGTGGAGCGCATCCACGAACTCGAAAACGAGCTCGGCTGCTTTTTCGACCGCAATCCCGACGGCAGCATTCACCAGAAAGCGTTTGCCGGACAGACCTTCGACCGCACCGTGCACAAGGGCGACCTGACCGGCATCGAAATCATCAACCGTCTCGCCGAACAGGTGTGGGCACGCGGCATCGACCGCCTCGAAGAACACCGTGCGGTGGAATTCATCAGGAACAAGGCCGGCGACGCGATTGCCGGCGTGCTGATGATCGACATGCGCACGGGTGAATTTGTATTCGTGCAGGCGCAGGCGGTGCTGCTCGCGACCGGCGGCGGGCCGACCATGTACAAGTTCCACACGCCCAGCGGCGACAAGAGCTGCGACGGCATGGCAATGGCGTTGCGCGGCGGATTGATGCTGCGCGACATGGAAATGGTGCAGTTTCACCCGACTGGCCTGATCGCCGGTTCCGACACGCGAATTACCGGCACCATCATTGAAGAAGGCCTGCGCGGCGCCGGCGGTTATCTGCTGAACGGCGCCGGCGAACGCTTCATGCACAACTACGATCCGCGTAATGAGCGCGCAACGCGGGACATCGTCAGTCGCGGCATGTACGAGGAAATGCGCGCCGGCCGCGTCAACCAGCACGGGGGGCTGTACATCACCATGAAGCACCTCGACCCGGTGATGGTGCGCAAGGAGTTCAAGGGCATGGTCGAACGTTGCGCCGACTGCGGCTTTGACCTGGTCAGCGGCCTGGTCGATGTCGTGCCTACCGCCCATTACATGATGGGTGGCGTGGTGTTCAAAACCGATTGCAGCACCGACCTGCCCGGACTGTTCGTCGCCGGTGAGGATTCCGGCGGCGTGCACGGTGCCAATCGTCTCGGCGGCAATGGCGTGGCCAATTCCACGGTGTTCGGTGGCATTGCCGGTGACGTGATGCCGGGCTGGGTGAAAGCCAACGGCGAGTTCCGCACACCGGATCAGGACGCCATTGATGCCGCTGTCGCGCGCTGTCGCGCGCCGCTGACACGCAAGGGTGGTGACATCAATGCCATCCGCGAAGAACTTTATAACGTGATGTGGGATGACGTCGGCATCGTGCGTGACGCCAATTCGTTGAATCGTGCCTCGGGACTGCTCGACGAACTCGATGCCCGGCTGGATGCGACCGGCGTCGATGGCGCCAATCTGGCCTTCAACCTGACCTGGCACGACTGGATGAATCTGAAAAACCTGGTGCTGGTGTCGAAATCGATCCGTTTTGCCGCAATGGCGCGTGAAGACTCGCGCGGCTCGCATTTCCGCGCCGACTTCCCGGAAGTGCGCGACCTGGAGAATTCCCGTTACACCTGTGTCAGCTGGCAGGGTGGGCGTTTTGCCAGCGAAACCCGGCCGGTACATTTCACCCGGGTCAAGCCCGGGCAATCCCTGCTGACGGCTGCAGCCTGACCGGCGCGTAAAGGGTTTGATTTTTCCGGGGCGGCGGAGGAGACTCGCTGTCCCAAGAAGATTCAAGCAGCTTCAGTCCCGGTAAAAAAGGAGGAGTCATGGCCCGTTCTGTTGTGTTCATGGTTGCACTGGCTGGTGTACTGGCGGCTGTGCCCGCGGCCGCCCAGGAATTCCCCACCCGTTCCATCCGCATGGTGCTGCCGTTCCCGGCGGGCGGCGGCAGTGATGTGGTAGCCCGCATCATTGCGCAGAAATATTCCGCGCTTCTCGGGCAGCAGATTCTCGTCGATAACCGCGCTGGCGCCAGCGGCAACATCGCGGCCGACATCGTGGCCAAGGCGCCGGCTGACGGCTACACGGTGCTGTTCGGCAATTCCTCGCTGTCGATCAGTCCGGCGATCTACAAAAAACTGTCTTACGATCCGGTGCGCGACCTGACCGCGGTATCGATGGCATCGTCGTATCCGTTCACGCTGGTCGCCCACCCCGCGCTGCCGGTGAAAACGGTCAAGGATCTGGTGGCGCTTGCAAAATCCAAACCCGACTCGCTGGATTATTCATCGGCCGGCCCGGGCACGATGTCGCACATGGCGATGGAAATGCTGCGGGTCAAGACCGGCACGCGGATCACCCACCTGCCGTACAAGGGAGCGGCGCCGGCAACGGTGGCGTTGATGACCGGTGAATCGCAGGTCGCATTCATCGTGATGCCGGTCGCGGCACCGCTGATCAATGCCGGCCGCCTGCGCGGACTCGCGGTTGCCGCCAAGGTCCGTTCTGCCGTGGTGCCGCAGTTGCCGACGATGGAAGAAGCCGGCGTCCCGGGCCACCTTGCCGTGCAATGGAACGGCTTGTTTGCGCCTGCGAAAACGCCGGCGGCGGTGCAGGAAAAACTGTATCGCGAATGGGTGGCAGCGGTGAAATCGCCGGAAGTGAGCCAGCGTATCGTGGCCCAAGGCGCCGAACCCAGCGGCAGTTCGCCGGCGGAGTTTTCGGCATTTTTCAAGACTGAGGCAGCAAAATGGGCGGATGTGGCGAAACAGTCCGGTACCAAACTCGATTGATGCCGAGACCGTGGGCGCAATGCCAAAACTGTCGATCACGGAGCTGACGGATCTTGCCACACGCGCGCTGAAACGCGCCGGGGCTTCCAAGGTGATGGCAACCGCCACCGCGCAGGCGCTGGTGGTGGCCGAAACCGAAGGTCTGTCGGGCCACGGGCTGTCACGCGTGGCCCTGTATGCGCAGCATTTGCGCGAGGGCCGCGCCGACGGCAAGGCCAAACCAAAAATGGTCCGCAAAACCGGCGCTTGTTGCCTGATCGACGCCGGCGGCGGACTGGCCTTTCCGGCGGCGGCACTGGCGGTGCAGGAAGCGATCAAACGCGCGCAGCGTTACGGCATCGCCTTTGCCGGCGTCACCAACAGTCATCATTTCGGTGCAGCGGCCTACCACCTCGCGCCGATTGCCGCAGCGGGCATGGCCGGCATCGCACTGACGAATTCGCCTGCTGCGATCAATGCCTGGGGCGGCAAAAAAGCATTTTTCGGCACCAATCCGATTGCAGCGATATTTCCGCGCAAAAATGCCGCGCCCATCGTCGTCGACCTGTCGCTGACCGAAGTCACCCGCGGCAAGATCATGCTGATGGCCAAGGAAGGCAAACCGATTCCGCTGGGCTGGGCGGTTGACCGCGACGGCAATCCGACCACCAGCGCGCAGGCTGCGCTGACCGGCAGCCTGACCGCCATCGGCGGCGTAAAAGGTACCGCGCTGGCGATGATGGTCGAAGCACTGTGCGTGGCTTTGACCGGCGCGGCGCTGAGCCATGAAAACGATTCGTATTTTGAACCCGGCAACAAACCGCGTATCGGCCACGCGATCATCGCCATCAATCCGCAGGCGCTGGCCGGCGCCGATGCCTATTACGCGCGCATTGAAGACATGGTTGACTCCATGCTCGGCGATGAGGGTGTGCGACTGCCCGGCGCGCGGCGGCAGCAGGCGACCGCGCGTGCGCAGGCG
>CAMBCD010000004.1 GCA_945863085.1 Bordetella parapertussis | reverse complement strand
CGTATTGCCGGGTCATTGCACATGACCATCCAGACCGCCGTGCTGATCGAGACGCTGGCCGACCTCGGCGCCGACATCCGCTGGGCCTCGTGCAATATTTTCTCGACCCAGGACCACGCTGCAGCCGCGATCGCCGCCAGCGGCATCCCCGTGTTCGCCTACAAGGGTGAAACGCTGGAGGACTACTGGGATTACACCCACCGCATCCTCGAGTGGAACGACGGCGGCACGCCGAACATGATCCTCGACGACGGCGGCGACGCCACGCTGCTGGTCACCCTCGGCGCGCAGCACGAGCGCAACAAGACGCAGCCGCCCCAGGGCATGAATGAGGAAGAAGTTGTGTTGTTCGCGGCGATGCGCAAGACGCTGAAGGAAAAACCCGGCTTCTATTCGAAGGTCGAAGCCAACATCAAGGGCGTCACCGAAGAAACCACCACCGGCGTGCACCGCCTCTACCAGATGGAAAAGGAAGGCCGCCTGCCGTTCCCGGCAATCAACGTCAACGACTCGGTGACCAAATCGAAGTTCGACAATCTCTACGGCTGCCGTGAGTCGCTGGTCGACGCCATCAAACGCGCCACCGACGTGATGATCGCCGGCAAGGTCGCGCTGGTCTGCGGCTTCGGCGACGTCGGCAAGGGCAGCGCACAGGCACTGCGCGCGCTGTCGGCCCAGGTCTGGGTCACCGAAATCGATCCGATCTGCGCACTGCAGGCGGCGATGGAAGGTTTCCGCGTGGTGACCATGGACTACGCTGCCGACAAGGCCGACATTTTTGTCACCGCCACCGGCAACCTGGGCGTGATCAGCCACGACCACATGAAGCGGATGAAGAACAACGCCATCGTCTGCAACATCGGCCACTTTGATTCCGAAATCGAAATCGCCACCCTGAAGCAGTACCAGTGGGAAAACATCAAGCCGCAGGTCGACCATGTGATTTTCCCCGACGGCAAACGCCTGATCATCCTCGCCGAAGGCCGCCTGGTGAACCTCGGCTGCGGCACCGGCCACCCGTCGTTCGTGATGTCCAGCTCCTTCACCAACCAGACGCTGGCGCAGCTGGAGCTGTACACGCAGGGCGGCAAATACCAGAACAAGGTCTATGTGCTGCCGAAACACCTCGACGAGAAAGTCGCGCGCCTGCACCTGAAAAAACTCGGCGTCCAGCTGACCGTACTCAACGAGAAGCAGTCCGATTACCTGCAGATGCCGGTTGACGGCCCGTACAAACCGGACCACTACCGCTACTGATCAACCCGATCGCAGGGCCCGGGGAGTAATATCAGCAGCATCCCCGGGTCGCGCGGAGGCGTCCATGGAATCACAGAAAAAATTCGCCCGTACTTTCAGCTTCGAGTTCTTTCCGCCGAACACGCCGGAAGGCGCGGACAAGCTCGCGCAGACCGCGAAACAATTGGCGCAGCTGAACCCGAAGTTTTTTTCGGTGACCTACGGCGCCGGCGGATCAACCCGCGAACGCACGCTGCGCGCGGTGCTTGACCTGCGTGCTGCCGGCCATGCCGCAGCACCGCACATTTCCTGCGTCGGCTCGACCCGCAATGACATCCGCGAAATCCTGCGCGAGTACCAGAACAACAGCATCCGCCATGTCGTCGCGCTGCGCGGCGATTTGCCGTCAGGCACCGCGGCATCCGGCGAATTCCACTATGCCAATGAACTGGTCACCTTCATCCGCAGTGAATTCGCCGACCAGTTCCACATCGAAGTTGCCGCTTACCCCGAATACCACCCGCAGGCCAGGAGCGCGCAGGACGATCTGTTGAGTTTCAAACGCAAGGTGCAAGCCGGCGCAGACTCGGCGATCACCCAGTATTTCTACAACACCGATTGTTATTTCCATTTTGTCGATGAATGCGAGGCCATGGGGCTCAAGCTGCCCATCGTCCCCGGCATCATGCCCATCGGCCGCTTTTCGCAACTGGCCAGATTTTCGGATGCCTGCGGGGCGGAAATCCCGCGCTGGATCAGAAAGAAGCTGGAAGGTTACGGCGACGACACGGCCTCGATCCGCGCCTTCGGACTGGATGTGGTGACCCGGCTCTGCGATGACCTGCTGGCAGCGGGCGCTCCCGGGCTGCACTTCTACACCATGAACCAGGCCGGACTGACGACCACAATCTGGCAACGGCTTGGGTTATAGCCGCCTCCTGATTCTGCCGCGGCTTGGTTTATTGCCGCCGTCCCACTTTCCGCCGCGGCTTGGTTTATAGCCGTCATCCCTTCCTGCCCGCCGCTTTCCATCGCTATACTCTACGTGGCGCACTGGCGCCCATCGCCGACGGGAGAACATCGTGCAGGAAAACCAGAATCAGGCTGAGGCAATTCCGGACAGTCGCGAACTGGCGCAAGCCGCCAAGGCGCGTTCGCCGAAAGAGGCAGCGGCCTTGCTGGCCGAATATCCCGCGGCAACCATTGCCGCAGTACTGCAGGAGCTGCCGCCGGCACTGACCCAGGACGTGCTGGCCGAACTGCCGGGGGGGCTGGTCGACGGCATCGTCCATGTCGCGCCTCCGGAAATCATCGCGCAATGGCGCACCAACCAGCAATTCGCCCAAGGCACCATCGGCCGCATGATGGCGCCGGTGCGCGCGGTCTTCCGCCCGCAGATCACCGTGCGCGAAACCATCGAGCAATTGCGCCCGCTGGTGCGCAACGCCTTCATCACCTACGGTTATGTCACGGATGACACCGGCAAAATGCTCGGCATCATTACCATGCGCGACCTGCTGTTCGCCGAGGAACAGGCGCCGCTGGAATCGATCATGCTGCGCAATGCATTTTCCCTGACACCCGGCCTGCCGCTGGCCGATGCCATGAAACTGGTGCTCGATCGCCACTATCCGGTGTACCCGGTCTGCGATGAAACGGGCGTGCTGCTCGGGCTGATCCGCGGCCAGACCCTGTTCGAAGAACAGGCTTTTGAAATCACCGCGCAGGTCGGCAGCATGGTCGGTGTCGAGAAAGAAGAGCGGCTGGCGACACCGCTGAAAAGCAGTTTCAAGTTTCGCCATCCCTGGCTGCAGATCAACCTCGCCACCGCCTTCGTCGCCGGGGCCGTGGTGGCTATATTCCAGGACACCGTCGATCGCCTGGTCATACTCGCGCTGTTCCTGCCGGTGCTCGCCGGACAATCCGGCAATACCGGCTGTCAGGCGCTGGCCGTCACGCTGCGCGGCATGACGCTGGGTGAATTGAAGGCCGGCATGGAACGCGCGCTGGTCATCAAGGAAGCCTCGCTGGGCGCGCTGAACGGCGCCTTCACCGGCCTGGTCGCTGCCCTCGGCATGTTCATCGTCGCAAGTTACCAGCACAATCCCGACGCCCTGCTGCTCAGTCTCGTGGTCTGGATCGCTCTGGTCGGCAGTTGTATCGCCAGCGGCATCAGCGGCGCCATGGTGCCGTTGACGCTGAAACGTTTCGGCTTTGATCCGGCCACAGCCTCCAGCATTTTCCTTACCACGGCCACCGATGTGGTCAGCATGGGGCTGCTGCTGGGGCTCGCTGCGTTGCTGATTTGAACATGATGCAACGAAAAAAGCCGCCCTGAGGCGGCTTTTTTGTTGGCTGCAGTCCCGACTTAAGCAGCTTTCGCCGGCGCCTTGCGCTTCTTGGCCTGCGCCGCAGTCGCATGCATGGCCGCATAAGCCGCATGCGCCGCCGCTTCCGCATCGCCCACGTGAACGGAATGCCCCATGTCTTCCAGCACCGAACCCAGCGCCGACAGGCACAGCATCACGTTGTCCGGACGGCAGGAGTAACCCATCAGGCCGAAACGCCAGATCTTGCCGGCAAGCGGGCCGAGGCCGGCGCCGATTTCGAGGCCGAATTCACTAAGCAGTGTTTTGCGCACTTCGGCTTCGTTGACGCCTTCCGGGCAAAGCACCGCATTCATCTGTGGCGCCTGGTACTGTTCTTTGACCAGGAATTTCAGCCCCATCGCTTCGAGACCGGCTTTCAGCGCGGTGTGATGACGATCAACGCGTGCCCAGGCATTCTCCAGACCTTCTTCGCGAATCAGCAGCAGCGCTTCGTGCAGCGCGAACAGCGAATTGGTCGGCGCAGTGTGGTGATAGGTGCGCGTGGTCTCGCCCCAGTAACCGAGCAGCAGGTTCATGTCCATGAACCAGGAATGGATCTTGTCCTTGCGTGCCTTGACGAATTCGACCACCGGCTCCGAAAACGTCACCGGCGACAGGCCCGGCGTGCACGACAGGCATTTCTGGCTCGCGGAGTAGGCGGCGTCTATGCCCCATTCGTCGACCAGCACCGGAGAGCCGCCGAGCGAGGTCACGGCATCGACGATGGTCAGGGCATTGTATTTGTGCGCGATCTGCACCAGCGTTTTGGCATCGGACAGGACACCGGTTGAGGTTTCGGCATGTACAAATGCAACCACGCGCACATCGGGATTCTTCTTCAGCGCGTCTTCGAGTTTTTGCGGATCAACCGGCTCGCCCCAGTTGTCCTCGACCACGATTGCCGTGCCGCCGCAACGTTCGACGTTTTCGATCATGCGGCCGCCGAACACGCCGTTGCGGCAGACAATGACCTTGTCACCCGGCTTCACCATGTTGACGAAGCAGAATTCCATGCCCACCGAGCCCGGGCCCGAGATCGGGAAGGTCAGCGGATTTTTGGTCTGATAGGCATAACGCAGCAGCGACTTCAGTTCTTCCATCATCTCGACGAACACCGGGTCGAGATAACCGATGGCGGGCTGGCTCATCGTGGTCAGCACGCGCGGATGGATTTCCGTCGGGCCGGGGCCCATCAGCGTGCGTTGCGGCGGATGAAACGAGTTGATGCGTTTGGGTGGCGCGAACTTTTCCATGGTGAACTCACTCCCTGCTAAGGCGTTGGCGAAAAAACTCTCTCCGTCCGGCCGCGATTTCAAGCGCAGCGGTTTGCGCGTGGTGGCTTCGTTGAGCACATCGACGGCGGCAACCTGCCCGCCGGTAACCTGCTCGACTTCCATCGCCCAGCGCGCGGGCACATAACCGGATTTGACCCAATGATTGACGACTGCGCGGTCGAGCCGGAAACGGCGTGCCACTTCGGCCTGGCTGCCGAACATTTCGACGAGGCGTTCTGCGCAATTCATGGGTGTTCAGCCAGTTGATGCGTGGTGGAGTCAAATTGTGAAGCCGGAATCTATCATGGCAAAATTAATTTGACAAGTCAGGCTTGCTAGTCATGAAAACCAATAACTTATTGTTTTTAAATGATTTTATTGTCCCGGCCGCGCAGACACGCATTCATTAAAACCCTTTAAAGATTTACTGATATTGTCCGGTTTTGTTTCATTTTTGTTACAGCTTTCTTTATTACCCAAGCGAGGAGCCACAACCATGCAAAATATCACCCGCCTGCCAAGCGCCATTGTCACTGCACTGATCATGGCCGTGCCGCTGGCCGCTGTTGCGCAATCGGCAGCCTACCCCAGCAAGTCGATCCGCCTGATCGTGCCGTTCCCGCCGGGCGGGGGCACCGACTTGGTGTCGCGCACCATGCAGCCGGCGCTGAGCGGACTGCTGGGCCAGCAGATCCTGATCGACAACCGCGGCGGCGCCCAGGGCAGCGTGGGCACGGCCATCGCGGCCACCGCCAATCCCGACGGCTACACCCTGGTCATCGCCGAAATCGGCGCCACTGCAGTGGCGCCTGCATTGATGCCCAAACTGAGTTTCGACGTGTCCCGGGATTTCGCCGGCATCAGCCAGCTGATCGAGCAGCCGTACATCATGACCGTGCATCCGAGTCTGCCGGCGAAGAACCTGGCGGAGTTCGTCAAGCTCGCGCAAAGCAAACCCAACGCGATGAATTTCGGTTCCGGCAACGTCACCGCCCACCTCGCCCAGGAGGCGTTCTTCCAGACCGCCAAGATCAAGCTCACGCACATTCCCTACCGCGGGTCGGGCCCGTCAGTTGCTGCCGCGGTTGGCGGCGAAGTGCAGACGCTGTTCTCCGGCCCCGGCGCGGCGATCCCGCAGATCCAGGCCGGCAGGCTGCGCGGACTGGCGGTCACGACTGCCAAGCGCACCCCCCAGTTGCCGGACATCCCGACGCTGTCCGAGTCCGGCTACAAGGGTTTTGCAATCAGCGGCTGGTACGGCCTGATGGGCCCGATAGCGATGCCGAAAGAGGCCATTGCGACGCTCAGCAAGGCGGTGACCACGGTACTCAAGGGCGAAACCGGCAACATGCTGCGCACGCGCGGTTACGAGCCGGTGCCGACCACACCGGCCGAGTTCGACAAATTCATGCGCGCCGAGATCGCGCGCTGGAGCAAGGCCGTCAAGCAATACGGCATCAAGGCCGACTTTTAGCGCCCGCGCCCGGGCGGGCAACGTCCGCCCGGGGCTTTAATCGGCGTCGAAGGCGGTGTCGCCGTCAGCCACCGGCTCACCGGTGGCGCGCACCGCGGCAAAATCGAAGAGGCTGCGGTCGAGCAGGTGCGACGGCCGCACATTCTGCAGGCTGGTCAGTATGGTTTCGACGCGCCCCGGGTGGCTCTTTTCCCATTCGAGCAGCATCCCCTTCATTTCCTTGCGTTTGAGGTTTTCCTGGGAACCGCACAGCGTGCAGGGAATGATCGGGAACTGCCGCATTTCCGCATACGCCTCCAGGTCACGCTCCTCGCAGTAGGCCAGCGGCCGGATCACCACATTGCGGCCATCGTCCGACACCAGCTTCGGCGGCATGGTCTTCAGTTTGCCGCCATAGAACATATTGAGGAAAAAGGTTTCGAGAATATCGCCCCGATGGTGCCCCAGCGCGATTTTGGTCGCTCCCAGTTCCTGCGCCACGCGATACAGCACGCCGCGACGCAGCCGCGAACACAGCGAACACATGGTCTTGCCTTCGGGGATCACGCGTTTGACGATGCTGTAGGTATCCTGATTCTCGATATGAAAGGGCACGCCCAGCTTCGTCAGGTATTCCGGCAGCACATGTTCGGGAAATCCCGGCTGCTTCTGGTCAAGATTGACGGCGACGATGTCGAAATGGATGGGGGCATGGCTGCGCAGATGCAGCAGGATGTCGAGCAGCGCATAACTGTCCTTGCCCCCGGACAGGCAGGCCATCACCTTGTCGCCGTCACGGATCATGTCGAAATCGGCAATCGCCTGCCCGACCTGGCGGCGCAGGCGTTTGACGAGTTTGTTCGACTCGTAGTGCTCCTTGCGCTCCTTGTTGCTGCGCGGCGTGATGTGTATGACTTGTGTATCCATGGTGAATCCGATCCGTAGTTCAATCCATCAGTAGTTCGACGCTGCAGTCGTTCAACAATTCAGGCGACTATGCTGCGGCCGCCATCCACCGCAATGATCTGCCCGGTGACATAAGGTGCGGTGGCGAGAAACTCCACGGCCTGCGCAATATCGGCAGGCTCACCGCTGCGTTTCAGCACGGTCTGGTTGACGATGCGCTGGCGCTCAATGTCATTCTGCCACGCCGGATCCTCGGGCCAGACGATTGTTCCCGGCGACACCCCATTGACCCGCACCTGCGGACCCAGTTCGCGCGCCAGCGACCGGGTCAGCGCCAGCAAACCGCCTTTGGCCGCGTTGTAGACCAGATGGCTTTTCATCGGCAGCTCGGCGTGGATGTCGATGATGTTGACAATGCAGCCCTGCGTTTTGCGCAGTTCCGGTGCCGCCGCCTGCGACAGGAACAGCGGCGCTTTCAGATTGGTACCGATCAGGTCATCCCAGGCCTGCTCGTCGATGCCGCCCCCGGGCGTGGCATAAAAACTCGAGGCATTGTTGACCAGCACATCAAGCCGCCCGAACGCCGCCAGCGCATCCTTGACCAGTTGCGACGGTGCGCCGGGCGTCAGCAGATCGGCGCGCGCCAGCGCCGCCGAATCCGCGCGCAGGCTGTTCAGTTCATGGAACAGCGCCTGCGCGTCCTGCGCCGAATGATGATAATTGACCACCACGTTTGCGCCGGCCGCGTGCAAGCGCCGGCAGATCGCCGCGCCAACGCGCCGCGCGCCGCCGGTCACCAGCACCGCTTTGCCGGCCAGACCGTTGCTCATGGGCTGTTGCCTGTTTTCAGATAGCTGTCGTAAATCATTGTTTATTTTATCGTAATATCCCGCGGTGACCTCATTGCCGAAGAACCCGACACTGCCGCTGCCTCCCCCTGCCGCACTGGAACTGAGCCGCCGGCTGCAAACGCTGATCCACGGGGAAATCGAGGCTGGCGGCGGCTGGATCAGCTTTGCGCGCTACATGGAGCTGGCGCTGTACGCGCCGGGTCTCGGTTATTACAGCGCCGGCAGCCACAAACTCGGCGCAGCCGGCGATTTCATCACGGCACCCGAGCTGTCGCCGCTGTTCGGCCGCACGCTGGCGCGGCAGCTGGCAGAACTGCTGGCGCAGAAGGTTCCCGACATCATCGAACTCGGCGCCGGCAGCGGCGCACTGGCAGCAACACTATTGGCTGAACTCGCCGTACTCAAGCGCCTGCCGCAGCGTTACCTGATCCTCGAAGTCAGCGCCGACCTGCGCCAGCGCCAGCAAGCGCATCTTGCAGCCACGGTGCCGCAGTTCGCAGACCGCGTGTCATGGCTGGAACAGCTGCCGGATCAGTTGCACGCCGTCGTCCTCGGCAATGAAGTGCTGGACGCGCTGCCGGTGCATCGCGTGCGCGCCCTGCATGGACGCACCGAGGAAATCGGTGTCACCGCCGACAGCGACGGATTTGCCTGGGCCTGCCGCCCCGCGCCCGCCACACTGGCCGCAGCCGCGCAAGCGCATGTACTGCCTGACGACTACGAAACCGAAATCAGCCTGGCAGTGCCGGCATTGATCAGCAGCCTGGCGCAAGGCCTGCATCGCGGCGCGCTGCTGTTCATTGATTACGGTTTCCCGGCGCATGAGTTTTTTCATCCGCAGCGCAACCGCGGCACACTGATGTGCCACTACCGGCACCAGTCGCACGCCGACCCCTTCCTCTGGCCGGGCCTGCAGGACATCACTGCCCATGTCGACTTCAGCGCCGTCGCAAGGGCAAACGCGGGCCTGGATCTGCTGGGTTACACCGGGCAGGCGCAGTTCCTGATCAACTGCGGCATCACCGAATTGCTCGCCGCAGTACCGGCGGCAGACACCGCGCGTTACGCGCCGCTGGCGGCACAGGCGCAGCAACTGCTGTCGCCGGCGGAAATGGGCGAGTTGTTCAAGGTCATTGCGCTGGGACGCGGCATCACCACACCGTTGACGGGCTTCCGCCGCGGTGACCGTTCGCATACTCTGTAGTCCGTTATCATCCTGTTAATCATTACAAGATACCGTTCGGGCTGAGCCTGTCGAAGCCCCGTCGTGTAAACATGCCCTTCGACAGGCTCAGGGCGAACAGAAATGTGGAAAGCTCTGGTGGCCAATTCCATCATCCGCCTGCTTGCGCTTGTTTCAACCGCCTTGCTGACCGGCGGCCCGGTGCTGGGCGCGGAAGGCCCCACCGTGGCACAGGCCCAATACCAGTGGTCAAAAAGCCCGCACGGCCGCATGCTCGAACGCATCCTGCCGCCGTCGATCGAACCCTCGCAACTGCCCGAGCCGCAAAGTAGAGGGGCGCGGCTGACAGCACGGTACTGCGTGCAATGTCACTACCTGCCCAATCCGGAAATGCATACCGCCGCACGCTGGCAGCCGATCATTGAACGCATGGTGTGGCGCATGCAGGGCAAGGGCAACATGGGTCCGCTGATGAAAGACATGATGGCAGGTGTCGCGGCACCGTCGGACGCCGAGGCCGCAACCCTGGCCGCCTATCTGGCCAGGCACGGTCAGCGGGAAATGAATCGTGATCATCCGGCGCTGCGCACCACCGCCGGACAGATCTACAGCATCGCCTGCACACAATGCCACGCGCTGCCCGATCCGCAACGCCATACCGCGCGAGAATGGCCGGGGGTCGTACAACGCATGCAGGGCCACATGGCCTGGGCCAATACCGTGGTCGGCGCCCCTGAACTGCGCACCAACCCGGTACTCGATACCGCGGAGATCCTGCGCTTCCTGCAGCATTACGCGCGCCCCGAAGGAAGTCCCCTTGGGGGGCGCACCGACGCCAAACCTTAGGCCCGCCGCAAAACCAATCAGACCTTCGGCACCGCCATGCCGCGCTGCACCGCAGGGCGCGCGGAGATTTTGTCGTACCAGCGTTTGACGCCGGGAAAGTCCTTGAGGTCGACCTTGTGCCATTCGTGGCGTGCAATCCACGGATAGGTCGCCATGTCGGCAATGGTGTATTCACCGGCAGCCAGCCACTCGTGTCCGGCCAGGTGTTTGTCGAGCACGCCGTACAAACGTCGCGTCTCATTGACATAACGCTCGATGCCATACGGCACCGGCTCCTTCGCCGCGCGCAGGAAATGATGGGCCTGGCCGAACATCGGACCAACACCGCCCATCTGGAACATCAGCCACTGCAACGCGTCGTACCGCCCGCGCACCGCTTGCGGCAGGAACATTCCGGTTTTTCCGGCGAGATAAATCAGGATCGCGCCGGACTCCATCATGGAGATCGGCTGGCCGTCGGGACCGTCGCTGTCGACAATCGCCGGGATCTTGCTGTTGGGATTGATGGCGACGAACTCGGGTTTGAACTGATCATTCTGGCCGATGTTGATGGCATGGGTCTGGTACGGCAGGCCGCACTCTTCCAGCATGATGGAAATCTTGCGGCCGTTGGGTGTGCTCCAGGTATAAAAATCGATCATGGCAGTCCTCTGGCGTGTTTATAAGTAATCGTTTTTATTGTGTATTTTTAAGGGCGCCCAAGCGGGCCTGCGCCACCGCGGCTTTGATGTCACCGGGCGCCTTGTGCTGACGGGCCACGGCGCCGGCATCCACCGCCAGCGTCGCCTCATGCGCGCGGCGCAAACGCTGACGCGCCGGCTCCGCATCGGCTTCACCGGCCAGCGCCGCCTGCACCAGCGCAGTAAAGCGCTCCGGTCGCCGCCAGGCATCCGCCGCTTCGAGCAAAACCAGCAACTCCTCCGCGTCAAGGCTCGCCGCGTCGGCCAGTGCATTGCCATGCCGCGCCGCCAGCACCGCGAGGTCGCGGCAGGCAGCCGGCGCTTTTATTTTTGCGCAAAACGCTTCCACCGCCTCGGGTTCCAGCCCGCGCGCCAGCGCGGCGAAACGAACGTCAAGCGACGCGCCCTGCTCCGCCGCGGCATCGAGTGCCTGCAGCGCTTCTTCGGCACGGCCTTCGTCATACAAGGCATCGAGTTGCGGCAACACGCGCGCCAGCGCGCCGCAATCACGCAATACCGCAAACATCGTCGACGGCGTTTGTTCGAGCAGCCCCTTCGCCAGTTCCTGCCACACGCGCTCGGGCACCAGCGCATCGGCCTCTCCCGCCCCGACCATCTGCACCATCAGCGCCTGCGTCTCCGGGGCAACGCTGAAACCGAAACGCGCGGCAAACCGCGCAACGCGCAGGATGCGCACCGGGTCCTCCATGAACGCCGGGCTGACATGGCGCAGCAAACCGTGGCTGAGATCCTCGGCGCCGTGGTGGGGATCAATCAGCCGGCCCGCTTCATCGCGCGCCATCGCATTGATGGTCAGGTCGCGGCGCTGCAGATCCTCCTCCAGCGTGACTTCGGGCGCGGCATGGAAGGTGAAGCCGTGATAGCCGGGCGCCGTCTTGCGCTCGGTGCGCGCCAGCGCATATTCCTCATGGGTCTCTGGATGCAGGAACACCGGGAAATCGCGGCCGACGGGACGGTAACCGTTCTTCACCATCTCCTCCGGCGTCGCACCGACGACCACGTAGTCGCGATCCTGCACCGGCAGGCCGAGCATTTCGTCGCGGACAGCACCGCCGACGGTATAGATTTTCATGACCCGGCCCGCGCGTAATCGTGCTGATTCAACCCCGGCGTCCCTGGCTTCAACGTCCTGCCAGATCGCGGAAACGCTGGTAACGCGCGCGCGGCGTGCGTACGGCAAGCCACGCCGGCGCCACTGCTTCCAGCGCCTGCGGCTTAATGCCGAAGGGAAACACCTTGTCGCTGACGCTGTCGATGTCCATGGAGCGTACGTTGTCGCGGGTCATCAGTTTTACCGGCAGCCATTCCATCGCATATGCCTGGCAATGAGACAGCGCGCGGTTGAGTCCGAGTATCGGCCGCGGGTGTCCGGTGAGGCGGGCGACATAAGCCACCAGTTCGCGCAGCGTGTAGCGTTGCGGGCCGCACAGGTCATAACTCCGGCCAAAGGTCTTGATGTCGGGCAAGGCACGCACGAATGCGGCGGCAACATCATCGACATACACCGGCTGGAACCGCGCACCCGGACTCGCCAGCGCAATGACCGGCAGTGCCCGAGCCAGGCAGGCAAACATGTTCAGGAAACCGTCATCGGGCCCGAAAATCACCGACGGCCGGAAGATCGTGAAATCGAGGCCGGATTCGCGCACGATCATTTCAGCTTCGCCCTTGCTGCGCAGGTAGGCGCTGGGCGCATCGGGTGCTGCGGCCAGCGCGCTCATCTGCAGCAAACGGCGGACGTCATTGGCGCGACAGGCCGCAACAACCTTGCGCGCCAGCTCAACATGTGCAGCATCAAAGCCGCGCTTGCCGCGCGCGTCATGCAGCACGCCGACGAGGTTGATCACTGCATCGCAACCCCTGATCACCGCAGCCAGTGCCGCAGGATCCTGCACGTCAGCCACCACCACATCGACCGTGGGCAGCAGGATCAGCGCCTTGGCGCGTTCGCGGTCGCGCGTGGGCACGCGCAGGCGGTAACCCTGCGCGGCAAGCTGCTGACAGAGATGGCGGCCGACAAAACCGGATCCGCCGATGACGCACACCGTGGTGATTTGCATCAGCCTATTCTACCCTTCGCTGCCGCCTCATTGCCCCGAACTACGGCGTGTCACCCAGCGATTTCTCGCGATCACGGACGCGCGGCTCGATGACGCCGATGCGCGCTTTCAGCGACTGCATCTGCTGGCTGAAGTTGTGCGCGTAATAACTGGAATTGGCCATCACCCGCTTCACGTAGTCGCGGGTTTCATTGAAGGGGATGCTCTCGGCGTAAATCGCCGCTTCCATGCTCTGGCTGTCGCGCCAGGCGCGGGCGCGTCCCGGCCCGGCGTTGTAGGCGGCGGAAGCCAGCACCGGGCTGCCGTCCAGTGAGTCGAGCACATGGCGCAGATAATAGGTGCCAAGGCTCAGGTTGGTTTCGACATCGGTGACCTGCGACCACTGCCAGTCCTTGAGACCTATTTTGCCGGCCACCCATTTTGCGGTCGCCGGCATCAGCTGCATCAGGCCGCTGGCGCCGACCCGTGATTTGGCCTGGGCGATGAAGCGGCTTTCCTGGCGGATCAGGCCATTGACCCAGGCTTCGTCAAGGTCGAGCTGGCGCGCGGCAGCCTTCAGCTGGTCGCGGTACGGCGCCAGGTAACGCAAACCGAAATCATGTTCGAACACCGTACGGTCGGCGGTGTTGATCGCGCGGTCATACACCGCGTTGCGACGGGCGACTTCGGCGGCTGCCAGCAACTGCCGGTCGCTGAGCCCGCGAATCGCCCACAACCATTCGCGCACCCCCTCCAGCCGCACATCCAGCCGGAACAGTTCCAGCGCGCGCCGGATGCCCGGCCGCGCTGCGATACTGCGGATATCTTCTTCCGCCGGTTTGAAGGCCACCGCAGGCGCCTGCACCGATCCGCCGAGATCCTCCAGCGCGAGCTGTCCGTAAAAGTGATACTCGGCCGACAGCGGTTTAAGCAAGGCCGTCGCCTCCACACCGCGACCCAGGGTTTTAAGTCCGCGTGCGCGCCAGTAACGCCAGGCCGGCTCTTCGGCTTCCTTCGGAGTCATGGCTTCGATCGCCGCCAACACATCGGGCCAGCGCTGGGCGCGCAGCGCAGCGCGGGCTTTCCACGCCAGTTGCAGGTCGCTCATGCCGGAAGCCTGCGCAAACCAGTCAAGCGCCGCCGGGTCATGGCGCATCGCGCCGAAATATCCCAACATGCCCCAGACATAGGCGCGCTCATCCTCGGAAAACCGCGACGCCAGTTTGACCCAGTGCGCGGCTGCCTGCTGCGGCGAGGTACGCGCCAGTCGATACACCGCGAACATGGTCGCCTCGCGCCCGCCGCGCGACTTGGAGTCTGCTTTGGCATTTGCCAGATGCGCAGCCGGATTGCCGGAAATGGCCGACAACGCACGCGCGTCCGGCGCCTGGCCCTTGGGCAGATAGGCGCCGACCCGGTTGGCCAGGCTGACCTGTCCGGCTTCCAGCGCCAGCCGGATCCGCGTCCAGATGTCTTCGGCCGACAGATGCTGTGCTTCCACCAGCGCCTGGAACAGCGGGTCGCAGCTGCCGGGCAGAACCCGCGCGACAAACCACAGCGGACGCGCCTCGCGCAATGCCAGCGAGTCGCTGCTGATGCGCGCCTGCAGCGCATAGCAGATCATTTCCAGGTCATCGTTGACCAGCGCCGGCAGTTCGGCATTGAACAGTTCCCACTGCCCGTTTTTGCCCAGCCATTTCAGCCAGTCACGGCGCAGGTAATCGGATAAGGGAGTGTCACGATTGGCGGCAAGCCAGGCGCGGATTTCCGCGGGGTCGCGCGTTTCGAGTCGCGCCTTCAGCCGCCAGTACTGGACATAGGGCTCGAGCAGATGGCCCTGAAATTTCGGTGCAAGCTGCTCCAGTTGTTTGCTGTCTCCGCTGCGCGCCGCATCGCGCGCTTTCAGAAAGGCATCGTCAAGATTCGCGGCACCGGCGGCACCGGCGCAGAGCAGCAGGCCGCAGGCGACCACATGGCCGATCCGGAGATCCTGTCGAAACAGTTTCATAAGTTATTGATTTTAAATATGTTTATGCCAAGAACAAACGGTAGGCCGGATTCCGTGTTTCGTCACACCACGGGTAACCGACCTGCGCCAGGAAGGCCTGGAAACGGGCCTTGTCCGCCGGCGGCACTTCCATGCCCACCAGCACACGACCGTAATCCGCACCGTGGTTGCGGTAATGGAACAGGCTGATGTTCCAGCCACGACTCATGCTGGTCAGGAACCGCATCAACGCACCCGGCCGCTCCGGAAACTCGAAGCGGTAGAGGATTTCATTTTTGGCGCCCGGCGCGTGCCCGCCGACCATGTGCCGCACATGCAGCTTCGCCAGTTCATTGCTGCTGAGATCCAGCGTCTGCAGGCCGCGCCGCCGCAACGCACGTACGAGCTGTGTCGTCTCCTTGCGGTCGCGCACCTGGACACCGACAAACACCCGCGCCTCCTTGGCATCGTCAAAACGATAATTGAACTCCGTCACGTTGCGCGGGCCGAGCTGTTCGCAGAAGGCCTTGAAACTGCCCGGCTTTTCCGGAATCGTCACCGCAAGGATGGCCTCGCGATTTTCGCCAAGTTCCGCTTCTTCTGCGACAAAGCGCAGGCGGTCAAAGTTCATATTGGCGCCGCAGGCGACGGCGACAAATGTTGCACCGCGCGATTTTTTGCGGGCCGCCCAGGCCTTGGCACCGGCGATGGCCAGCGCCCCCGCGGGCTCGAGAATGGCGCGGGTGTCTTCAAACACATCCTTGATCGCCGCGCACATGGCGTCGGTATCGACGCGAATCACCTCGTCGACCAGCGTACGGCACAGGCGAAAGGTCTCCTTGCCGACCTGCTTGACGGCAACACCGTCGGCGAACAAACCGACCTGCGCCAGTTTGACGCGGCGCCCCGCTTTCAGCGACTGGTACATGGCGTCCGAATCCGTGGGCTCGACGCCGATGATCCTGATTTCAGGCCGCAGCCGTTTCACGTAGGCGGCGATGCCGGCGATCAGTCCGCCGCCGCCGATGGCGACAAAAATCGCATCGATCGGCTCCGGATGCTGGCGCAGGATTTCCATGGCGATCGTGCCCTGGCCGGCGATGACATCGGGATCGTCGTAAGGGTGCACATAGGTCAGGCCGCCGCGTTTTTCGAGCTTGCGCGCGTGTGCCGCCGCCTCGTCATAGGAATCGCCGTGCAATACCACTTTAGCGCCGCGTCCACGCACCGCATTGACCTTGATGTCCGGCGTGGTCACCGGCATCACGATGGTCGCGGTGCAGCCGAGGCGCTGCGCCGCGAGTGCCACACCCTGGGCATGATTGCCGGCGGACGCCGCGATCACCCCGCGGCGCAGGGCTTCCGGCGTCAGGTGCACCATCTTGTTGTAGGCACCGCGCAGCTTGAAGGAAAACACCGGCTGCATGTCCTCGCGCTTGAGCAGGATGCGGTTATGCAGGCGCCGCGACAGGATGGGCGCCGGCTCCAGCGGCGTCTCGATCGCGACGTCATAAACCCGCGCGTTGAGGATGCGTTCCAGATAATCCGTTTTTTTCATGGTCATGTTCGGCAAATTGCTGATTCCCAAAGGTTATCAGGAATAGGGCGCTCCGGCACGACCTCCGGGCGCAGCGCGGCAGGTATCGTGTATATTGAATCGCAGGCGCAACATGGAGTAACAGACCGATGAATCAGGACGCACTGAAGCAGGCCGCAGCCAGGGCGGCTGTTGCACTGGTGCCGGCAGGCAGCATCGTCGGGGTCGGCACCGGATCCACGGTGAATTTTTTCATCGATGAGCTGGCGCAGATCAAAAACCGCATCGAAGGCGCGGTGTCGAGTTCCGAAGCCAGCGCGAAACGGCTGAAGGCGGCCGGCATCGAGGTCATGGACCTGAACAATGTGCGCGACCTGCCGGTGTATGTCGACGGCGCCGATGAAGTGACGCGGCACCTGATGATGATCAAGGGCGGCGGCGGCGCGCTGACCCGTGAAAAAATCGTCGCCGCAGTGGCGCAAAAGCTGATCTGCATCGCCGACACCTCGAAACTGGTCGATGTGCTGGGCCGTTTCCCGCTGCCGGTCGAGGTCATCCCGATGGCGCGCTCCTATGTTGCCCGCGAAATCGTCAAGCTCGGCGGACAACCCGAGTGGCGCGCCAATTTCATCACCGACAACGGCAACCTGATTCTCGATGTGCACAACATGACCATTCTCGACCCGCCGGAGCTGGAATCGCGCCTGAACCAGATCACCGGCGTCGTCACCAACGGCCTGTTCGCGCGGCGGCCGGCCGATGTACTGCTGCTCGCCGGCAAAATGGGCGTGGAAACCCTGCGCCACCCGGCCACCGCCACGAAATTGTCATAATTTCCCGTTATAAATCGTCCTCTCATATCGTCCCGCTTCTATTGTCAATAATCGCCGAGAGACCGCCATGCCGGAACATACGCTTAAGCAATTCGACACCGAACTGGAAGAAATCCGTTCACGGGTGCTGCAAATGGGCGGCCTGGTCGAGGAGCAGATCACCAGCGCGCTGGAAGCCCTGATCAGCGGCAATGTCACGCTCGCCCGCCAGGTCATGGAAAACGATCACCGGGTCAACGCGCTGGAAGTGGCGATCGACGAAGATTGCAGCACGGTAATCGCCCGTCGCCAGCCCGCGGCCAAGGATCTGCGCATGGTGATGACCGTGGTCAAGACCATCACCGACCTTGAGCGCATCGGCGATGAAGCCGCCAAGATCGCCCGCATGACCCGGGCGATCTACGAAAGCGATCGGCCGACGGTGCCGCGCACCTCCGAAATCCAGCATGTCGCCGATATCGCACTGGGCATGCTGCGGACATCCCTGGATGCCTTCGCGCGACTCGACCTGACGGTGGCGGCGACGGTGGTACGCCAGGACGAACAGGTCGACAAGGCTTTTGTCAGCATCCTGCGGCAGCTGATCACATTCATGATGGAAGACCCGCGGACAATCTCCCATGCCATCGAGATCCTGTTCATCGCCAAGGCCATCGAACGCATCGGCGACCACGCCAAGAACATGTCCGAGTACGTGGTCTATCTGGTCAAGGGCAAGGATGTGCGCCACACCAGCGTCGAGACCTTCGAGCGCGAAGCCCTGGGCTGATCTGCCTGCTGCAGCCACTGCATCTGCGTCACTGGTGCGTGGTACACTCGTCCGGGATTCACGGAACGGGCGCAGGCAATGGATGCAGTGATGAAACCAGGAGCACCCTGAGGTGGCCGACCAGTCCACCATCGTCGCCGTTGACCTCGGCTCCAACTCCTTCCATTGCCAGATCGCCCGCGTGACCGGCGACCAGTTTTTCCCGCTCGATTCGCTGCGCGAACCGGTACGCCTCGGCGCCGGGCTGGGCAAAGACAAAAAACTCGATGAAGAATCACAGGAACGCGCGCTGGCCTGCCTGGCGCGTTTCGGCGAACGGCTGCGCGGCCTCGACCGGCACGCCGTGCGCGCCATCGGCACCAACACGCTGCGGGTGGCCAAAAACGCCAAACAATTCCTGCGCAAGGCGCGCACCGCGCTGGGCTTCCCGATCGAGGTCGTCGCCGGGCGTGAAGAAGCGCGGCTGATTTATCTTGGTGTCTCGCACAGCCTGCCGGCCTCGCGCGAAAAACGACTGGTGGTCGATATCGGCGGCGGCTCCACTGAATGCATTATCGGCACCGGTTACAAGCCGCTGCGCCTGGAGAGCCTGTACATGGGCTGCGTGTCTTACAGCCTGCGTTATTTTCGCGACGGCCGCATCACCAAATCGGCGTTCAAGGCTGCGGAGCTTGCCGCCCGTGCGGAGCTGCAGCCCATGGCCAGCGGTTATGTCCGCGGCAACTGGAAACACGCCGTCGGCTCCTCGGGCACCATTCGCGCGATTGCCGAGATTCTCCAGTTGTGCGGCTACACCGACGGGCCGGTCACGCTCGACGGGCTGGACCGGCTGCGCAACCAGCTGATCAAGGCCGGCGACATCACGCGCATTGAATTGCCCGGCCTGCGGCCTGACCGCCGCCCGGTGCTCGCCGGCGGCCTGGCCATCCTGCATGCCGTGTTCGACGAACTGCGCATCGAGACACTCACGCCCGCCACCGGTGCGATGCGCCAGGGCATTCTCTACGACATGCTCGGCCGCTTCCATAACCACGACATGCGTGACGTCACTGTCGCGCAGTTCATGCGCCGCTACCATGTTGATCCGCAGCAGGCACGGCGCGTGGGATCGCATGCCACGGCGCTGTACGAAAAACTCGCCGGCAATACCCTCGACGACGACACGCTGCGCCTGCTGGGCTGGGCCGCCAGACTGCATGAAATCGGCATCCCCGTGGCCTACAGCGGCTACCACAAACATGCGGCCTACATCATCAGCAATGCGGACATGCCGGGATTTTCGCGCGAAGAGCAGGAGCAACTGTCCGCGCTGGTGCTGCGCCACCGCCGCTCGCTGAAAAAATCCCTGGAAGATGTGCCGGAGGACATAGACATGGCGACCGTGCTTGCGCTGCGGCTGGCGGTGGTGTTGTGCCGGGCACGGCGCGATACCCGGTTTCCGCCGCTGGACATCAAACGGCAGGGCGAACGCGTACGGCTGGCTTTTGATGCCTCATGGCTGGAAGCCAATCCGCTGACGGCTACGGCGCTGCGCGAGGAAATCGACGAATGGGCGCGTATCGGCCAGGAACTGAAAATTCCCGGACTGGACGATATTGTGCTGGCGCAGGAACCCGCGTTCGTCGAGTAGGTTCTGTTAAACGGAGCTTACAAAATCCCGGGCGTCATCACGGCCTTCACCCGCACGCCGTCAGCATCACAGGCCAGCCACCAGATTGCGCCTTTTTTCAGGCTCCATGCCGCGGCCTCGCCGGTCAGTGCCAGCGCCGCGGTCGCGCCCAGCGTCGGCTGGTGACCGACGACGATGACCGTGCCGGCACCATCGGGCCAGCCCGCGGCCTTGAGTACCCCTTGGGGCGTGGCGGCAGTAGACACCGCTTTTTCGATGACGACCTGTTCCGTGAATGCCGCCGCCGTCTCGCGGGTCCGCGCCGCCGGACTGACGATGACCCGGCAATCCGCCGGCAGGCGCGCCGTCAGCCAGGCTGCCATTTTTTGCGCCTGCCTGCGCCCTTTGGCAGTTAATCGCCGCGCTTCATCCGGCACGCCGTCTTCGGCATCCGCATGCCGCCACAAAATCAGATCCATGCTCATTTTGCTCAACTTATTTGGCTTATTCCTGCCAGGGCCGGCGTGCGGCGCGAAAACGGCGCCACGCCAGTTGCAGGGCGCCGCGCTCTGCTGCAGCACGCGCCTCACACCAGCCGATGACGATACCGACCGCGGCGGCAATCTCGCGGTCATCCGCAACCGCAGCACCGAACAAAGGCTTCACCGCCGCTGCGTCGTTGATGCGTCCCAGTATATCCTGCAGCCGCGCGAGCCGGTCGCGCAGCGTGGTCATGCTGCGTGCCGGAAACAGCGCGGAAAAAAATTCCGTTGCATAGCGCAATTGTTTGACGGCAATGCGCAAGCGATGCAATTCCGCGGCCGTGCGCCGTTCGAGATGGCGGCCGCGCTTGAGCACCCGCGCATGGCGCAGCGCCAGGATCTGTATCGCGCGGGCACGCGCCGGCTGCAGCCACGCCGCGTTATGGTCATTTTCGCAAACCAGCCAGCCCCCCAAGGCAAGCATTGAGTTATTATAAATAATTGATTTTTTTGCATTTTTTCGAGCGGCCTGCTGGTGTTGCCGGCAAAACCGTTCAAAGGCCTCCGCAGCCACATGCGCCGCCAGCGCCGGACGCACCATGGGCAGGGTTTCGGAGACAAACACATCCCAGTCGCGCGCCGGCCCCAACGCCCCGGCAACGCTCCGCAACCCTGCAGCATGCGGCGCGGCAGCTTCACCCAGCACATCGCGAAACAAACTGAAGGCCGAGCGCAAGCGGCGAATACCCACACGCATCTGGTGCAGGTATTCCGGATCCCCGGAGTGAATGACGCCGTGCTCGTTGGCATGCACCTGCGCCAGTGCCACGGCGGCAATTTCGTGAAAAGCCCGTCCGGCCGTCATCTCCCGCGTCAGCATCACCGGCGCCGCTTTCACCGGCAATGCAGCCCCTCCGCGAAACAGCTCATAACCGCGTTCGGCCTTGGAACGGTGCTCCAGCGCCAGCGGCACGGCCTGTGCGAGTTGTTGCGCCAGGTCGAACAATGCGCTGACCGGCCCGCTTTTCAATTCCAGTTCGATCTCGCACACCGGCTCGCGGCGGCGCCCGCTGCGGATGACGCCGCGGTCGATCGCCACCTCGATCAGCACACCGGGTGCGGGTTCAAGCATGCGCAGGGAACGCGTGATTTCGGTGTGCAGTACCGGCACCAGCGACTCCACCACTTTTTTCGACTGCAGGACTCTGGTGACCGGATGCCGCGGCAGAACCGATACATCCGGATGCCGGTCGCTGAGCGTGGTCTCGATCTCCAGCCGCTGATGCACGCCGGAAGCGGTCGATCCGCCGCCCTTCACCGCCTGCACCCAGCGCCGGCCCTCGCGGCGCACGCGCAGTGCAATGTGCCGCCGTGACAGCTCCAGCGCCGGCGTGTCGAAATACGTGGCGGCCAGTTTGCGGGTGACGGCCCTGCGCACCGGCGCCAGCAGCGGCAGCGCCAGCACCTCGCGCAGCCGCGCCGGCGGAAAACGCAGCTTGAGTTCGATTTCGGTGGCGACCGCGGTATCGCCGGTTTTGCAATGGCCGCCGGCGCCGCCGGTCATGCGCCCGGCTTGCGCGCGAGCAGATCCAGCAACTGCTCCTGGGCGATGGCCGGTTTTGCACGCCCCGGGACCCGACAGACGTACTGGCCATCCTCGCCCATCATCCACGCCTGTGTGTTGTCTTCGAGATACGACAACAGGCCTTCGGCAATCACCCGCTGCTTGAGTTCCGGATCAAGGATCGGGAAACACACTTCGACACGGCCGAAGAAATTGCGGTCCATCCAGTCCGCACTGGACAGGTAGACGTCATCGGCCCCGTCATTATGGAAATGGAACACGCGGGTGTGTTCAAGAAAACGGCCGATGATGGAACGCACGCGGATATTCTCCGACAGTCCGGGAACGCCGGGGCGAAGCGCGCACACCCCGCGCACGATCAGGTCAATCTGCACGCCCGCCTGCGACGCAAGGTACAAGGCGCCGACGACTTCCGATTCGAGCAGCGCATTCATCTTGGCAATGATCTGCCCCTTGCGGCCGGCCTTGGCGATTGCCGTTTCGTTCTCGATGGCACGGATCATTTCCTTGTGCAGCGTGAACGGAGACTGGCGCAAATGGCGCAATTTGGTGGCACGGCCCAGCCCGGTGAGCTGCATGAATATGTCGGCAACGTCATTGCCGATTTCCTCGTTGCTGGTGAACAGGCCGAAGTCGGTGTACAGCCGCGCAGTACGCGGATGATAGTTGCCGGTCGACAGGTGTACATAGCGGTGCAGCCCTTCACCCTCGCGGCGCACCACCATCAGCATCTTGGCGTGGGTCTTGTGCCCGACCACGCCGTAAACAACGTGCGCGCCGACCTCCTCCAGCCGCTGCGCCCAGTTGATGTTCGCTTCCTCATCAAAACGCGCCATCAGCTCAAGCACCACGGTCACTTCCTTGCCGCTGCGCGCAGCGCTGATCAGCACTTCCATCAGTTCTGATTCGGCGCCGGTGCGGTACACCGTCATCTTGATCGCCGCCACCGCCGGATCGCGGGCCGCCTGCTGCAGGAACACGATCACCGGCTGGAAGGACTGGAAGGGGTGGTGCAGCAAAACATCCCGGGTGCGGATCGCGGCGAACATGTCACCCGGCTGTTCAAGAACCTTCGGCAAACCGGGCCGGAACTGCGGAAATTTCAGTTCGGGGCGGTCAACCCAGTCCGGCACGCTGATCACGCGCGCAAGATTAACCGGACCATCAACGCGATAGAGATCTTCCTCGTCGAGCATGAACTGGCGCAGCAGGAAATTCGAAATGTGCTGCGAACAGTTGTCGGTCACTTCCAGCCGCACCTCGTCACCGAAATGGCGGTGCGGCAACTCGCCGCGCAGGGCGGTGCGCAGATCCTTGACTTCTTCCTCATCGACGAACAGGTCGCTGTTGCGCGTCAGGCGAAACTGGTAACAGCCCAGCACTTTCATGCCGGTAAACAGTTCGCCGACATGCTCGTGCAGGATCGATGACAGGAACACAAAATCGTATTCCACGCCGGCGACTTCCTGCGGCAGCCGGATCACCCGCGGCAGCACCCGCGGCGCCTGGACAATCGCGATGCCTGAATTGCGGCCGAAAGCGTCCTTGCCTTCGAGTTCGACGGCAAAATTCAGGCTCTTGTTGAGCACGCGCGGGAAGGGATGCGCCGGGTCGAGGCCGATCGGCGTCAGCACCGGCATCACTTCGCGCCGGAAGTAACCCTTGATCCAGTCCGCCTGCTGCGGCGTAAACCCGCTGCGGCGCAGAAAACGGACGCCCGCCTGTTCCAGCCCGGGCAGGACCTCTTCGTTCAGCAGCTGGTACTGGCGGGCGACCAGTTCATGGGCTTCACGCGCCACCTGCCGGTACACCTGGTCAGCGCGCATCTGGTCGGGATAGATCGGCGCCGAGCCGGCCTCAATCTCGGCCTGCAGGCCGGCTACGCGAACTTCGAAAAATTCGTCGAGATTGCTGCTGACGATGCACAGGAAACGCAGGCGTTCGAGCAGCGGATGCGCACGGTTTTCGGCCTGCGCCAGCACGCGCCGGTTGAACGACAGCAGGCCCAGTTCGCGGTTGAGATAGAACTCCGGCGCAAAACCCGCCTTGCCGGGCGCGCGGCGCGGCCGGCGTGCAGCGGCATTCATGGCAGACAGGCGCCGGGCGTGCCGCCGGAGCGGGTATTACTTCTGTGGCGGCGGCACATAACCGGCCGCGGCATCCGCGCCGCCGCCGAAAAAGTGCTGCTCCATCTGCTGCGCAAGGTAATCACGGGCTTTTTTGTCTGCCAGATTGAGCCGGTTCTCGTTCACCAGCATTTTTTGCTGCTCCAGCCACTGCTTCCAGGCTTCCTTTGACACGTTTTCAAACACGCGTTTGCCCAGTTCACCGGGATACGGCGGGAAATCCAGGCCTTCGGCCTCACGCTTGAGTTTTACGCATTGCACCTGGCGCGGCATGTCATTTCTCCACAATAAGGCATTAATGTTAACGAATTGTGACAACTGCCCATGTACGGCAGCGCACCTGCGGTTTTTAACTAGAGTTTTTTGATCAGCACCACTGAACGGCGCTGGTAGTTGTACAACTCCTTCTTTTTCTGCGGCAGCGCGCTGACATCGGTCTCGATAAAGCCGCGCTCGACGAACCAGTGTTCGGCGCGCGTGGTCAGCACGAACAACTGCTTCAGCCGCAGGCCGCGCGCGCGTTTTTCGATCGCTTCCAGCAGCCGCTCGCCGGCGCCCCGGCCGCGGAAGTCCGGGTGCACGGCAAGGCCGGCCAGTTCCCCGGAGCGTTCATCCGAAAACGGATACAGCGCTGCGCAGCCTATGATCAGCCGGTCATGTTCCAGCACCCAGAAACGGTCGATTTCCATTTCCAGCAAATCGCGGTTGCGTTTGACCAAAATGCCATCCGCTTCCAGCGGCTCGATCAGGCCGAGGATGCCGCCGATGTCATCAATTTTGGCGTGGCGCAGGGTTTCCAGGGGATCCGGCGTCACCAGTGTGCCAACCCCC
>CAMBCD010000003.1 GCA_945863085.1 Bordetella parapertussis | reverse complement strand
CCGCCATCGCCGGATTGCCGCCCTTGTACGGCACGTGGGTGATGTCCACCTTCGCCGCAAGCTTCAACATTTCACCGGTAATGTTGCTGGTGGTGCCGTTGCCGGTGGTGCTGTAGGCCAGCTTCGAGGAGCCGGCCAGCGCGATCAGGTCCTTCACCGACCTCACCGGCAATGATGTGTTTACCGCCAGTGCGGTCGGCAGGTCGGCGATTTTCGCCACTCCGGTGAGCTGCCTGCCGACGTCAAGCCGCTTGAGCAGCACCAGATTCGGCGCGAGATTGGCGTTGATCATCAGCATCGTGTAACCGTCGGCGGGCGCCTTGGACACCATTTCCGTGCCAAGAAAAACCCCGGCGCCGGGCCGGTTGTCGACCACCACCGACTGGCCCCACATCGGCGTCAGCTCCAGCGCCACCGCGCGCGCCATGATGTCCAGCCCGCCGCCGGGTGAAGCCGGCACGATCAGCCGCACCGATTTGGCCGGATAGTCCTGAGCCGCGACCATCCCGGCGCCACTCCACAACATGCCGGCCGACACCAGGCCCGCAACAAAACGCCGCGCCATTTCCGGCTTTTTCAAGATAGTTCTCCTTGTATGGATTTTATTTGACCTTCTGTTCCAGCCATTGCCGGAAATACGCCGCGATTTCCAGATTGTTTTTTTCCAGCATCATCATGTGCCCGTTGCCGCGGATGCCGACATCCGCCAGCCGCACAAAATCATGCTCCACACCGGCCTGTTTCAGGAACAGCGAAGTGCAGTGATCGTAGGGCGCATGGTACGAAGCCTCGGCGGTCACAATCAGGATCGGAATGTTTTTCAGATTGGGCAATTGCCGCGCCGGCTCGGCCTGCAGCCAGCACTGCACCAGCCCCGGACCATCCGGCACATCCTGGCGCACGAATTTCAGTACATCGGCGGAGGCCACCGCCGGCGAAAAAGTCAGTGGGCCGCGGGTAATGCCCCAGGGCCGCGTGATCCGGTCTTCCTCGAAATAATCCGGCGGCCCCTTGAATTTCATTTCCCACACCGGCGCGCCATTGGGCTCCACCGCGAGAATGCCGCGCACCAGCTTCGGCCGCGCATCGGCGATGGTCCAGCCCAGCGGCCCGCCCTGCGAATGCGTCAGCAGCACGGCCGGTCCGATGCGGTCGAGCAATTCACTGCCCGCCTCGCGCAAAAGTGACTCAATGGTACTGATGTCCTCCATGCCCTCGACCTGCGAAGCATAAAACTGGTCAAAGGCCGCATCACCGGCGACACCGCTGCCCGGCCATTGCGTATGCAGCTTCGCCTGCGGCCAGTGCCCGGCATTCTCCGGCGCCGAAAACCGCTTCTCCGTCACCGCCGTGCCGCGATGCACTGACGGGCCGTAGCTGCGCGGGAAATAACCCGAACGCCCGCGCCCCGGCTGATCCACCACATACACCGCATAACCCTCAGCGAGAAAATAATCCGCCCAGCCGCGACGCCCGTCCGGAGTGCCAAGAAAATTGACACCGGTCTGCCCGCCGCCGTGGATCATCACGATGGGATAGGGAAATTTCTGTTTGGCCGGGATCTGGTACTGCACATACATCTGGCCCGCCATCGTGTCGTCCTGCTCGCGATAACGCCCGCCGGTGAAAAAGCAGCCCTGGTCCGCGATTTCGAGGGGGTGTTTTGCATCGAACAAGGTGTCGCCTTGGGTCATGCCTAAATCTCGTAAAAGTGTTCAGAAAAGTCGCTGAGTGGCTCGTATCGCGCGGACGATGGGTAGCAAAGTTTAAACCGCTTGTTCCGGCGGGCGACGGGTACGTCCGCGATGCGACAGTTTTTTATTTTGCCGTCATGCAATCAAAAATAATCGATAATCATTTGTTTTTATTATGTTATTTACCCCCCCCACTCAGATCACTTGAGCATTGCCAGCTCAGTTCAACATGCAATCATCGAGTTCCTAGGGAAATGTTGCGCCCCGCTGATCAATCAAGTATCAGCCAAACAACATGACCGACCAATCACTTCGTGGTCAAATGCCGTGATCGTTGGGATAATGAAAAAATGAACAAACCCCTTCGCTCTGAAAATTTGGCCTTTGACCCATCTGACTGGCTACCGCCAGAAATTGGCCGGATTACAAATCATCAAACCGATCTGCCCAGAATCGCCAAAGATAAAAAACTGACGACTGCGATTGAGGCTCAGCTTTCACAACTGCCAACCACGCATCACCTTTATCAGCATGACTCCAGGGAGATCGATTTCCTTGCCGCCGAAAGCGTACACCTCGTTGTTACCTCACCGCCCTACTGGACACTCAAGGAATACAATCAAAGTGATGGGCAAATGGGCTACATCGCTGAGTACGAAAATTTTCTTGATGAATTAGACCGGGTTTGGCAATCCTGTTTTGACGCACTCGTTCCAGGTGGAAGAGTAATCTGCGTAGTTGGCGATGTTTGCCTCTCGCGGCGCAAAAATGCCGGGGAACACGTTGTTTTCCCGCTGCACGCCTCCATCCAGGAGCATTGCCGGAAAATAGGATTTAGCAATCTCACTCCGATCATCTGGTACAAAATCGCAAATGCCGCATATGAAGCCAGTGGCAATGGCGGGGGATTTCTCGGGAAACCGTACGAACCCAATAGCGTCATCAAGAACGATATTGAATTTATTCTGATGGAGCGAAAACCTGGGGGATATCGCAGCCCTTCCGTGGCCACCCGGATCTTGAGCGTAATTCCTGCGGAATCACACAAAATCTGGTTTCAGCAAATCTGGTCGGGCGTAACCGGTGCGTCGACGCGGCAACATCCAGCGCCTTACCCACTTGAACTGGCCGAGCGGCTTGTGCGCATGTTCAGCTTTGTCGGCGATACGGTACTCGACCCTTTCATGGGCACGGCAACCACGAATATCGCCGCCGCAAAGTGGGGGCGTAACAGCATCGGAATAGAAGTTGACCCAGAATACTTCGAGATGTCCGCCAAGCGCATGGAAAATGAAATGCCGAAACTTTTTTCCGGGCGCACCATTCGCCTGCACAACAAATAAAGGGGGGGCGATTGATTAATGTCAAAAAAGAGCTAGGAGATGCGGTAAAACATTTTTGGAAAACCCGCTTAAGGCAAGGCAAAAAACAAGGATCCAGAACTGGGGTAAAAGACGCAGGAAACAGAGGGAAAGTCACTGCGGGCAAACATGCCGATGGATTTGTCAACCTTGTTGCCGAAATTGTTCACGACGCAGGGCTTGAAAATTTTACCATCCATACTACTTCAAAGGTTTCCCGTACCCTGCCCGGTTTTTTCAGACCCACAAAAGAATGGGATTTGGTGGTGGCATCAGGCACTGACTTGATTGCCGCGGTTGAGGTTAAGTCTCAAGTAGGTAGTTTCGGCAATAATTTCAACAACCGCGTGGAAGAAGCCCTAGGAAACGCAACCGACTTCTGGACAGCTTACAGCAAAGGCATTTACAAGCCGTCCCAGAGACCGTGGCTTGGTTATATTTTTATGCTTGAAGAGCAAGACAAATCAACCAAGCCGACCAAGCGAATCAATTTATCCCCGTTCAAGGTAGACGAAACCTTCCAGGAGCGGAGCTATGCCAAACGATATGAATTGGTCTGCGAGCGCCTGTTGCGCGAGCGACTTTACGACGCCGCCTGTTTCTTTACATCAAATGCCAGAACGGGAAAACAAGGCGCCTACAATGAGCCTAATGTCGAGTTGGATATTCGTCACTTCGCCATATCGTTACACGCAAGAGCAACGGCTTTTGCAAAACTGAAAGGTAAATAACCCATGCTCCGCATCTACGGCTCCGCCAACTCCCGCGCCCTTCGCGTTATCTGGATGGCTGGTGAACTCGGCCTTGAATACAACCATGAAGACTGGCTGCCGCGCGCGCCGGAGACGCAGACGCCCGCCTACCGTGCACTGAATCCCAATGCCCGCGTGCCGACCATCGATGACGACGGCTTCATCCTGTCGGAGTCGATGGCAATCAACATCTATCTCGCCAAAAAACACCACAGCCCGCTGTGGCCCGCCGATGTCAAACACCAGGCTCTGGTGATGCAATGGAGCCTGTGGGAAACCGACCGCCTCGACCGCCAGATCGTCGATTACGTGCGCCACACCGTGGCGCTGCCCGCGGCCGAACGCAAGGCCGACATCGCCGCCGCCAGCTGGAAACAGGTCACACCCGCGTTCGATGTGCTGGAAACTTCACTCACCGAATCAACCTGGCTGATCGGCGAGGCGTTTACGGTCGCCGATGTCAATGTCGCCGGTGCGCTGTATCGCGCGCTGTCGATTGATCTCGGCAAATGGCCGCGCCTGGATCACTGGATGAAACGCTGCTGGGAACGTCCGGCCGCCAAAGCGGCGCGCGCAATGCGCGAGTAAGCCAAAAACAAGGCTGACCGTGATGCGGGCGCAGCAGCATGGCGAAGTTCTGCAAGAAGGAACTCGCAGAACTGCCGCAGTCGGCGCCGCAACGTCAGCACGGGGTTAAAAACGGGCCCGCCGCTTGGCGGATGCCTGCTTTTGAACCTACAATCCATTTTTGAACCTGCAATCATTCACGTCGGCAGCTCAAACAAACAATAATCTGACAATGGCCGTGGAGGAGTAAACCATGCTGGTACGTCCGCAGTGGATGGCCGTTCCTTTCATCCCGCTCGTTGCTGCGCTGCTGTTCGCGCCGTTCACGGTCCAGGCCGCCGAAAATTATCCCAACCGCCCGGTGCGCATCATCGTGCCCTATCCGCCGGGCGGCACCACTGATCCCACCGCGCGCGCTTTCGGCATCTGGTTCTCGGAGAAATTCGGCACCACGATGGTCATCGACAACCGGCCCGGCGCGGGTTCGACCATCGGCCACGGCATTGCCGCCAAAGCGACGCCCGACGGTTACACGCTGGTGCTCGGCACTTCCGGCGGGCTGGTGGTCAGCGCCGCCTTCGGCACCAAACTGTCGTATGACCCGGAGAAGGATTTCACGCCCATCGGCGTCGGCGTGTATGTGCCGTTCCTGATCGTGGTCCATCCGTCGGTTCCGGCGAGGAATGTGAAAGAGCTGGTGGATCTCGCCAAGGCGCAGCCTGGCAAGATCAATTTTGCGTCACCCGGCACCGGCACCCCCAACCACCTTGGCATCGAACTGCTGACCTCGCTGAGCGGCGCCAAATTCACGCATGTGCCGTACAAGGGCGGCGGCGCGGCAACAGTGGACCTGCTCTCCGGCCGGGTCCAGGCGATTTTCGGCGGCGCAGCGCCCTGGCAGCCGCACATGGCCACCGGCAAGGTGCGCGCGATCGCCATCGGCCACCCGACGCGGTTGAAATCACTGCCCGACGTTCCCGCCATCGCCGAGACCTATCCCGGCTTCAACAACACCACCTGGTACGGATTCCTCGGACCCGCCGGCACGCCGGCGCATGTGGTGAAAAGAGTGAACGCCGAAATGAAAAACGCCGTCGCTGATCCCGGCATCATCAAACACCTTGAATCCATCGGCATGGTGCCGACCTCCACCACGCCGCAGGAAATGGGCAACATGATCCGCACCGAACTCGCGCGCTGGCGCAAGGTCATCAAGGATGCCGGTATCACGCCGAACTGAGCCGCCACCCCGCCTCGTTTACACTACGGCGCAATCAGGGCGCCGCAAATGAGCGAGGAACAATCCAGAACCATGCACGTGACGGTAGACGCCGTCTACCGCAGCGAGTCGCGCCGCGTGTTCGCGACGCTGATCCGCCTGCTCGGTGATTTTGATGCCGCCGAGGAGGCGTTGCACGAAGCCTTTCGCGCAGCACTCGAACAATGGCCGCGCGACGGTGTGCCGGCGAATCCCCGCGCCTGGCTGGTCTCGGCCGGCCGCTTCAAGGCCATTGTGCCATCCGCCGCGATGCGCGGGTGGATGAACTGGACGATGCCGCCGCGAAAAACATTGCCGCTCCTGACTCGCCCGAAACCGAAGACATCGCGGACGACCGGCTGCGCTTGATATTCACCTGCTGCCACCCGGCCCTGCAGCCCGACGCACAGGTGGCGCTGACGCTGCGCGAAGTCTGCGGCCTGACCACCGAAGAAATCGCCCACGCCTTCCTCACCGCGCCGCCGACCCTGGCGCAGCGCATCGTGCGCGCCAAGAACAAGATTCGTGACGCGAAAATCCCTACCAGGTGCCCGCACCGGAAGACCTGTCCGACCGGCTCGACAGTGTGCTGCGGGTGATCTACCTGGTATTCAACGAAGGGTACACCGCATCATCGGGCAACACGCTGACGCGGCATGACCTGTCGGTAGAAGCAATACGACTCGCACGGCTGATCGCCGACCTGCTGCCGGAGCCGGAAGTTCTGGGCCTGCTGGCGCTGATGCTGCTGCATGAATCGCGGCGCGCCGCGAGAACACAAGCCTCGGGCGACCTGATCCTGCTCGAAGACCAGGACCGCCGGCTGTGGAACCACAAACAGATCACAGAGGGCATCGCGCTGGTGGAGCGTGCTCTGGCGACGCGCAGAGTGTAAAGCTCAAAACCGGCGAGACAGTGGTATTTGCCTGGATCGTCTACAAATCACGCGCCCACCGCGACCGCGTCAATGCAAAAGTGATGAAGGATCCGCGCCTCGCTGAAATGTGTGACATGAAAAACATGCCCTTCGATGCCAAGCGCATGATCTGCGGCGGATTCAAAAAACTGGTCAGCTTCTGATTCGCAGCAGACCAGCGCGGCATGGTGGACAGGAATGCTCTACGGCTTGAGTGGGGTGCTGGCAAGGCAGCACACCGGAAAAACTATAAGTTATTGATTATAAACAATAATTTATTCAGCGGCGATCGCGTAATGTGTTGCGAAATGAACTACCGATCTGCCACAACATAAAGCCGCGCTGCACCCAACCAGCCGCGCGATGCGGCCGCAACGCTGCTACCAGCAGACCCAGGCCGGCCAGCGCCACAGGATAACGACGCACATAAGTCACCGCGGCGATGCCGCGATCCACCCATGCCAGCCGTGGCTGCCACGGCGCAATACAGCGCGTCAGCGTCGCGCGCTGCAGCGCGGACTGTGCCACCAGCCGTTTGCGCCGCGCGATCACCGCTTCGAGTTCACTCATGATCCGGAGGACAGCTGGTCGCGGTCCTTGGCCAGGTCGCTAATGCTGGCATCGAACAGGCGCGGTTTGCTGCGCAATTTATGCATGGCGAGGCCCCACAAGCCGGCGCCGGATGCCAGGAATACTGCCGTCAGCAGACCCAGCGTGACAACGCGGTGCGACTCCCAGAACACCACCACGATCAATATTGCGAGCAGCACCACGCCGACACCGAGGCAGAACAGCGCCACCATCGCCGAAATCATGATGCCCGTCAGACGCGCCCGCTCCTCGGCGATATCCGTGGACAACAGCTCGAGGCGGGTCTGCACCACTCCGACCAGCGTCAAGGTCAGCGTTTTCAGCGACGCCAGCAGGCCTTCCGCCTCGCGGGATTCAGCCATGAAGGATTAACGCCGGCCGATCAGCAGGCCGATCACCAGGCCGACACCGGCGGCGACGCCCACCGCATGCCAGGGGTGGTCGTGCACGTATTCGTCGGTGACGCGGGCCGCTTCCTTGGTCTTCGCCAGCAGTTCTTCCTCGGCGTCGAGCATCTTTTCCTTGGCGATCGCCAGCGACTCCTGCACCCGCGTGCGCACGGCAGCCAGGGCTTCACCACCCTGTCCGGCCGAAGCCTTCAGCAGCGCTTCGGCATCCGCGACCACGACCTTGAAGTCGCTGATCAGTTTTTCCTTGGTGATATCAGTTGCATTGCTTCCGGTTGCTGTATTCACGGGCAGGTTCCTCTCATGGAAAGTAAATAACAATCGGCACCAACAGGCAGATGCCTGAACAATATCATTTTGATCCAATGCAGCAAAAGCCGGCCCGGACTTTTCGGGCGGGTCTTTGAAGCACGCGCGAAGCAGACCCAAGGCGCAGACACAGGCTTAGGCCATTAAATCCGATATTGGGGCAAGGTTCCTGATTTCAAGCCCTGCCGACCCATCAGTTACGGCGGGCAGCAGCCAGTTTTGCCAGGCAGAACTGCGTAAACGCCAGCCCGGACAGCACCGGCACCAGCAGATTGACCACTGGTACGTACAACAACAGCGACAACAGGATGCCGAGCAGGAACAGGTCGCCGCGCGAGCTGCTTACGATCCGCGTGAATTCTTCCGGGCTGGCGTGTTCGGCCAGCGCGTCGTAGCGGAACAGCCGTTGATTCAGGTACGCCGAGGTCAGCACCGGGGCCAGCACAGCACCGACACCGGTCAGCCACAGCGGCAATGTGAATACCCACAACACCGCAAACACAACAATGCCAATGGTGGCATTGAACAGGCTGCCGGCCAGCGTGCCGCCGGCGGCGCGCTGCAGATCCGGGTGATAACCCCCGGCAACAAATTTTACGATCACCGGCATCGCAAAGATTTCGGTGATCAGCAGCGCGGTCACCAGCATCGCCGGCAGGATCGCAATCAGCACCACCAGCGCCGCCGTGTAATCGATCACCCAGGTCGCGCTCCAGCCCTGCAGCCAGCCCGCCACCGTGGTCGAAGCCATGGCCGCGGTGATGCCACCCGTCCAGGCATCCCAGAACAGCCACGCCAGCACCATCCACAGAACCAGGCTGCCGAGCATCGGCAGGAACACGAGGGCGATGATGCGCCGGTCGAAAAGATTGCCCGCGGCGCGGGTCAGTGCGGCAATGACGTCGTGCATCAGATGGTTTCCATCAAATCCATCGCCACAGGATCAGCAGCAGCGGTGCGAGCATCGCCGTCACCAGGCCGTTCATGCCCATGCCGAGCCCGGCAAAGGCGCCCGCCTGCTCGCTGACCTGGAACGCGCGCGCAGTGCCGATGCCATGGGCGGCGATGCCGACCGCGAAACCGCGCACGCTGAAATCAGTGATGCGCAGTCCGTCGAGCACGTATTTGGCCATCACCGCACCGCTGACGCCGGTCAGCATCACCAGCACCGCAGCCAGCGACGGGATGCCGCCGATTTTTTCGGCAATGCCCATCGCGATCGGCGTGGTCACCGATTTCGGCGCCAGCGACAGCAACGTGGTCTCGCTGGCGCCGAGCAGCCAGGCGATGCCCACCGCGGACACGATCGCAGTCAGCGAACCGGCAAGCAGTGCCACGGCCAGCGGCAGCGCGAGTTTTTTCAGTTTGTCGAACTGCAGGTACAGCGGTACCGCCAGCGCGACCGTTGCCGGACCGAGCAGGAAATGCACAAACTTGGCGCCATCGAAATAAGTGGCGTAGGCGGTGCCGGTCAGCGTCAATGCAGCAACCAGCACCAGTATCGCCAGCAGCACCGGGTTCAGCAGCGGATTGAAATGCGCGCGCTGGTAAATCCAGTACGCAGCCTGGTAGGCGACCAGTGTCAGGGTCAGCCCGAGCAGCGGGCTCGCGGAAAGATAAACCCAGACATCGGCGATGCGCGGGGTCATGCCTTTCCTCCGTCTCCGTCTCCGCCGCCCCCGTCGTTGCTGCGGCCGCGCATCAGCGCCTGCATCACCAGTGCGCTGACGCCGATCGCCAGCGCGGTGCTGATGATGGTCGCGGCGAGGATCGGCAGCCATTCGCCGGCCACCCGCGAGAAATGCACCATCACGCCGACCCCGGCGGGCACGAACAGCAGCGACAAATGCTGCAGCAGGCCGTTGGCGGTGTCGCGCAGCGGCACGGCGAGGCTGCCGCGCGCGCACAGGCTGAGGAACAGCAGCAGCAGGCCGATCACCGGCCCGGGGATCGGCAGGCCCGCAAACTGCACGATCACCTCGCCGATCAGTTGAAACACCAGCAACACCGTGAGCGCGCCCAGCATTGACATCCCCTAGGGCCTGTTAGTCATTACTTCGTGAGATGCGTTGTATTCAAAATCGTCAGTGGCAAGGCACTTGCCGCAGCCCATATGAGTATAGGTGCAAGGCGAGGAACGCAGCCAGTGGCGATTTTGAACACAACCCGGAGGGACGGGACGATTTGGCCCAGGGCCAAATCGTCGCCGTCGCACTCATGAGGTAATGATTAACAGGCCCTGGATGACAGTATTGTAAACGCCGCCGCCGTTGCAGCGCCGGGGTACAATGCCGGGCATGTTCGAAGCACCCGCAAAAAAATGGCCTCGCTGACGCGCACACCTGCCTGGCGTGCGCTCACCGCTCACCAGCGGACGTGGCATGACCGCCGCCTGCGCGAGCTGTTCGCCGCCGATCCGCAGCGTTTCCAGCGCTTTTCGCTGGAAGCCTGCGGCCTGCTGCTCGATTACTCGAAAAACCTGATCATTCCCGAAACGCTGGAACTGCTGCTGGCGCTGGCACGGGAGCGCGGATTGCCGGACCAGATCCGCGACCTGCTCGCCGGCAAACGCGTCAATACCACGGAAAAACGCGCCGCCTGGCACACTGCGCTGCGCGCCGGCGAGAACGCGCCGCGCGAAGTGCGCTCTGCGCTGGCCGCGATGCGCAAGCTGGCGAGGGCCTTGCGCGACGGCAAAGTCCTTGGCGCCGGCGGCCGCAGCATCACCGATGTCGTCAGCCTGGGCATCGGCGGCTCGGTGCTGGGACCGGCACTGGCCGCAGCGGCCTGCGCCCCGGATGCCAGTTCGCCACGCGTACATTTCATCCACACGCCGGGCGAATCGCTGGACCGGCTGCTGGCGACGCTGGATGCCGCAACCACGCTGTTCATCCTGCAGTCCAAGAGTTTCTCGACCCAGGAAACGCTGCTCAATGCCCGGGCCGCCCGCGCCTGGCTGCAGGCGTCCGGCATTGCAGACCACGGCGCGCATTTCGCTGCAGTGACCGCACAGTCTGCTGCCGCCCAGGCCTTCGGCGTGCCCGTCGAACGCATATTCCCAATCTGGGACTGGGTCGGCGGGCGTTATTCGCTGTGGTCGGCCGTTGGCCTGCCGGCAATGATTGCAATGGGCGCCGACGCCTTCGATGAACTGCTCGCCGGTGCAGCAGACATGGATGCGCATTTTGCCAGCGCAGCTTTTGACAAAAACATGCCGGTGCTGCTGGCGCTGATCGGGCTGTGGCACGCCAATTTTTTCGGCATGGCTTCGCGCGCGGTGATTCCCTATCAGCCGGGGCTGGGATTGCTGCCGGCCTGGCTGCAGCAGCTCGAAATGGAAAGCCTGGGCAAAAGCGTCAGCCGGCGCGGCAAAACACTGCGCCAGGACACAGGCCCGGTGTTATGGGGCAGCGCCGGCACCGAAGGCCAGCACGCCTATTTCCAGCTGCTGCACCAGGGCACGCGACCGGTGCCGGTGGATTTCATCACCAGCTGCCAGCCGCGCGCTGCGCAGCAAGTCCTCTTGGGGGGCGCCGCAGATGTGGAAAACACCCACGCGGTGATGCTGTCGAACTGTTTTGCGCAATCCGCCCTGCTGATGCGCGGCGTGACCGCGGCTGAAACCGAACAGGCCCTGCTGCAGCAGGGCAATACCGCACGCGAAGCGGCACGGCTGGCGCCGCACCAGGCGCTGCCCGGCAACCGGCCGAGCAATACGCTGCTGCTGCCGGTGCTCAATCCGCGCAGTCTCGGCGCCCTGCTCGCGCTCTACGAACACCGCTGCTTCGTGCAAAGCGCAATCTGGGACATCAACGCCTTTGACCAGTGGGGGGTGGAACACGGCAAACACCTCGCCGGCGGCCTGCTGCCGGAGTTCACCGCAGCCGCGCCGTCAGCAACACACGACACCTCGACCAACGGCCTGGTCAATTATTCAAAGCAGCACAACCGGAGAAAGTCATGAACGACGAAGCCCTGAACATGAGCATCCGCAAGTTTCTCAAAACCGTCGGTGTCAATTCACAGCTGGCGATCGAGAAGGCGGTGCGCAAAGCCATCGAGGACGGCAAACTCAAGGGCAGCGAATCGCTGCCGGTGGCGATGACCCTGAGTGTCGGCGCACTGGCGCTGGAAGTGAAATTCGACGGGGACCTGAACCTGAACTAAAAAAGAAACAATCGCGCGCGGCTGATTCTGCCGCGGATAGATTCCGCCGCGAAAACCAACTGACGCTTCAGATTTTCATGATCTGTTCGCGGTAGTAGCGCAACTCCGCGATGGACTCATGGATGTCGGCCAGCGCTTCATGCTTGCCGTGTTTGACCATCCCGCCCAGCACTTCCGGTTTCCAGCGCCGCGCCAGCTCTTTTAGCGTGCTGACGTCGATCAGGCGGTAATGGAAATAATCATCCAGCTTCGGCAGGTACTTGACCAGGAAGCGCCGGTCCTGGTGCACCGAGTTGCCGCAGATCGGCGACACGCCTTTCGGCACATGCTGCGCCAGGAACGCGACCATCTGATCCTCAACCTCGGCTTCGGTCAGCACTGATGCTTTCACCCGATCAATCAGTCCGGATTTTTTGTGGGTCGATTTGTTCCAGTTGTCCATCACGTCGAGCACCGAATCCGGCTGATGAATCACCAATACCGGGGCTTCGGCCACGGTGTTGAGCTGGGCATCGGTGATGACGATCGCGATTTCCAGTACACGGTCGGTTTCGGGGTTCAGCCCGCTCATCTCCATGTCGATCCAGATGAGGGCGTTGGGATCCTGTGCCATAATGATTTTGATGTTTTATTGATCTTTTCCAAAAACATGACAGCCTCGCCAGAGGCATGTTTTTGTCATTATTTATGTAACTTTCAATATTCGGGAATTTTCAGGCACCCATTGTGTCACATGCCTGCACCCCCAGCCCGCAACTTCCCATAAAAATATGCATACCTTCGGCCTCGTTTTCCTGATCGCCCTGCTGCTGACCGTCGCCGCCCGCCTGTGGCTGTCGGCGCGCCACGCCGCCCATGTGCTGACCCACCGCAACGCCGTGCCGGCGCAGTTTGCCGACGTCATCACGCTGGACGCCCACCAGCGCGCGGCAGACTACACCGCCACCAAGACCCGTTTCGCGATGCTCAGCGTGGTGGTCGAGGCTGCGGTTGCGCTCACTTTCACTTTTGGCGGCGGCCTGCAGGCACTGCACGAACTGACCACGACCTGGTTCGAACCCGGCATCGTGCGCGGCCTGGCGCTGATCGCCGGTGTCGCCGTGGTATCGATGGTCATCGACATCCCGTTCAGCCTCTACCGCACCTTTGTCATCGAAGAGCGTTACGGTTTCAACAAGGTCACCGTGAAGCTGTTCTGGATCGATTTCATCAAGGGCCTGGTGGTCGGCGCCGCGCTCGGCCTGCCGCTGATCGCCACCGTGCTGTGGCTGATGGAGCGCATGGGCGAATGGTGGTGGTTTTATGCCTGGCTGACCTGGATGGCCTTCAACATCCTGATGCTGGCGGTGTATCCGACCTGGATCGCGCCGCTGTTCAACAAGTTTTCACCGCTGACCGATGCGGCAATGAAGGAACGCGTCGAACGCCTGCTCGAGCGCTGCGGCTTCAAGGTCAGGGGCCTGATGGTCATGGACGGTTCACGCCGCTCCAGCCACGGCAATGCCTATTTCACCGGCTTCGGCAAAACCAAGCGCATCGTGTTTTTCGACACCCTGCTGGAACGCCTGGAACCGCAGGAAGTCGAGGCTGTGCTGGCGCATGAACTGGGCCACTTCAAGCTGAAACACGTGATCAAGCGCATCGCCGGCATTTTTGCGATCAGCCTCGGTTTCCTCTGGCTGCTCGGCTGGGTGCTCGACAAACCCTGGTTCTACGAAGGCATCGGCGTGACCACGCCGTCGACCGCGATGGCGCTGGTGCTGTTTTCGATCGTGGTGCCGGTGTTCACCTTCCTGTTCCAGCCGCTGAGCGCGATGGTGTCACGCAAGCACGAATTCGAGGCTGACGCCTTCGCCGCACAGTACACCCCCGCCTCCGACCTGATCACGGCGCTGGTCAAACTCTACAAGGACAACGCCTCGACGCTGACACCGGATCCGCTGTATTCGGCAGTTTACGATTCGCACCCGCCGGCCACCACGCGCATCGCGCGGCTGCAGCAGGCTGCGGGCGCACACTGAGCGGGGCCGGGTGATGAATGATCTTGCGCAGAAAAAATGCAAGCCCTGCGAGGGTGGCGTAGCACCCCTGACGGCGGATGAGGTTGCACTGCTGCTGAAACACCTCAAGGGCTGGGCTGTTGCCAATGGCGTGCTGAGCAAAACCTACGAGTTCCGCAACTACCACGAGACCATGGCCTTCGTGAACGCAACGGCATGGATTTCGCACCGCGAAGACCACCATCCCGACCTGGCCGTGGGCTACAAACAATGCCGGGTCGATTACATCACCCACGCCATCGGCGGCCTGTCGCAGAACGATTTCATCTGCGCCGCCAAGATCGACGCCTTGTTTGACCTCTGAGTGACCTCCGAAATCCCAGCACAGGGGACCTCTGACCCCGCAACGCAGGGCCGGATCACCGCCGCCTTCGGCCGGCGCTTCCTGGTCGAATGCGCGGACGGCCGCGTGCGCGACTGCGTGACCCGCGGCAAGCGCACCGACTACGCCTGCGGCGACCAGGTCACCGTCACCGCGCAGAACGATGAGCAGGGCGTCATCGACAACTGCCTGCCGCGGCAGACGCTGCTCTACCGCTCCGACCGCTGGAAGCAGAAGCTCATCGCCGCCAATGTCACGCAAATGGTCACGGTGGTCGCACCGGTACCCTCCTTCGACCTCGATGTGCTCGACTGCTGCCTGGCCGCTGCCGAACACGCCGGCATCCGCCCGCTGATCGTGCTCAACAAGGCGGATCTGCCGGAATCCGCCAAGTCAGCAGTCGCACTGAAGCTGTATACGGCGATGGGTTATCCGCTGCTGAAGCTGATTGCGACCGAGGGCGTGGATGAACTGCGCGCACATCTCACCGGTCATCGCAGCGTGCTGGTCGGCGAGTCGGGCATGGGCAAATCGACCATCCTGAACCAGCTGGCGCCGCAGGTCCGGGCGCTGACGCAGGAGGTTTCCGCTGCGCTGGGCACCGGCAAACACACGACTTCACATGCGCGGCTGCATCACCTCGACGCCAGCAGCGACATCATCGACACGCCCGGCGTGCAGGCCTTCGGCGTGCATCACCTCGGGGTTGCCGACCTCGCGGCAGCGTTCATCGAGTTCCGGCCCTACCTCGGGCAATGCCGCTTCCGTGACTGCCGCCACCTGGAAGAGCCGGGATGCGCGATTACGGCGGCGCATGAGGCAGGGCACATTGATACGCGGCGGCTGGCGGTATATCGCCGGCTGGCGTCGGACAACCTGCGCCAGCAGAAGCAGTTCTAGTTCTTTCTGGTTCTGATATCTAGCTGACGACGCGCGCCATCGACACTATCAGCAGCGACACCAGCCACAACACCAGCGCGCGCCAGATCAGGCCCACCACGCTGCGCAGATCCTCGACATTCACCTCGTCGCCTATGCCCAGTTCCGGCCGCTGGTTGAGCATGCCGTCCTCGCGCAGGACGCCGCCGAGTTTGACGCCCAGCGCCCCGGCGCCGCTGGCCAGCACCACGCCCTCGGCGCCGCGCCCCCAGCCGGCCGCCTGCGTGCGCCAGCAATACGCGGCATCCTCGAAGTTGCCGGCGATGGCAAAACTCGCCGCAGTAATCCGCGCCGGCAGCCAGTCGATCCAGAAAAAGGCGCGTTCGGCAAACTGCGCGAAAGCGCGTTGTTCCGGTTGCAACTGCCTGCCCCAGCGATCCGCCAGCAGGTCGGCCGCACGATAAACCAGTGCGCCCACCGGTCCGAGCACGACGAACCAGAAAATCGGGCCCAGCACATAACGATGCGCCTGCAGCAGGCCCAGTTCGATCGCCACCCGTGAAATCTCTGCGGCATTCAGTTCATCGGCCGGCACGCCGCGCCAGCGGCCCAGCACGTCACGTGCAAGATTGACATTCTGTTCACCCCCCAAGGGGACTTGCTTCGCGGCGCGCAGGGCCTGTGCGATTTCGGTAAAACAATGGCTGAAACGGCGGAAGCCCATCGCCACGTAGAGCACGGCAACACTCCATGCCATGGCCAGCAGCACGCTGGCTTCGCGCAGCAGGGCATAACCGGCCAGCGTCAGCAGCGCCAGCGGCAACACCGCCACCAGCCAGGCGATCGCGCCGTGGCTCGCCTGCAATCCGTAGAACTGCCGCTCCAGGTAATCGGCGTAACGTTCGAAGCCCGCGTACAGCGGATTGCCGCGGCGCAGCGGCCACGCCTGCTCAAGCAGTAATGCACATGCCAGTGCCAGAAATTTCATGCGTCGGCGCCCGCCGCTGAGGGAGTGATCAAAGGGTACAGTAAAAGGTACGGCAAAAACAATAATAAAAACAATAGCTTACAGTTTACCGCGCAGCGTAGCGGATGGCAATGATTTCAACTTCGGTGGTGCCGGCGGGCCGCTGCCATTTCACGGTGTCGCCGCTGCGCGCGCCGAGCAGTGACCGCGCCAGCGGTGAACCCCAGCTGATCTTGCCCGCGGCACCATCGGCCTCATCATCACCGACAATGCTGAACTCCTGGACGCCGCCATCAGCATCCTCGACCTCCACGGTGGCGCCAAAATGCACCTCGCCGTGCGGCTGCTGCGCGGGATCGACCAGTTCGGCGCGCTCCAGCTGGGTGTTGAAATAACGCTGGTCGCGTTCGACTTCACGCAGCTTGCGCTTGGCCTCCGAATCATCCGCGGAGACCGCCTTCAGTTGCTCGTGCTGCTCGGCCAGTTCGCGCACCCGCGTGCGCAACTGCTCCAGCCCCAGCGGCGTCACATAATTGGCGTGCGCAGGCACCGGCCGCTCGGGCAGTTCGCCCGCGCTGAAATCGTCGTCGCTTTCTTTGACAAATGCACGACTCATGCTGCTCTCCGGTGATCCGTGGGAGTAAAAAACTACGTACAAACTGCGGATGCTTCATCGGGCGCGGCAGATCGGGGGCCGCCGTCTTCTGCCATCGATTTTTTACTTTTTTACGCTGATCAGCCTTTATGCCGTTTTATACCCTATACCCAGTACGCCGGCCACTGGCAAGCGCATCATCCGCCCATGCGCCGCCAGGTCAGCACGCGGTTGTTGGCGGGCAAGGCATGATCGTCAGACAGGACCAGGCCGTGCCGCTGCGCGAGCGCAGAAACCACATCGAAATCACGCACGCCGCTCAGGGAATCGCGCTCGCGCAGGAAGGCATCAAAACGCGCATTCGATTCCGCGGTATGCCGGCCGCCATAACTGAAGGGGCCGTATACCGCGAGCACGCCGCCGGGCAGCAGCACACGCCCTGCCCCGCGAAAAAAATTTTCCACCGACGCCCACGACATGATGTGCAGCGTATTGGAGCTGAACAGCGCATCGCATTCCGCCACCGGCCATTCTGCCGCATCGACATCCAGCGCCAGCGGCGCACGCAGGTTGGGCAGTCCGGCATCGTCGCGCCACGCAGCAATGCCGGGCAGGTGTTCGGGACGGTCGCTGGGTTGCCAGACCAGATGCGGCAATGCCGCGGCGAAAAACACCGCATGCTGGCCGGTGCCGGAACCGATTTCCAGCACCTGGGTCGCCCCGGCAAACGCGCCGCGCAGCACTTCAAGGATGGGCGCGCGGTTGCGCTCGCAGGCCTCAGCCCAGGGCTTGACCGGCGGGGACCGGGACATTACTGCGGGCCGTAACCGAGGAAGGCAATCAAATCGTCCTGCTGCGCCATCGTGTCGCGATAACCGAGCTGGATCAGCGCACGGCAATAGGCTTTTTCGAACAGCAGGTACGACACCAGGTTGGAGCCGGTGCGTTTCATCGCGCCGACGGTCTGCAGCAGTCCGCGGATCACCCGCGGCAGGTCATGCGCGTACTGTGCCGCAATCTGGCTCAGCGGCACGCTGGGCGTCATCACGCGGAATTCAACGGCGCGCAGCGGATAACCGTTTTGGGCCAGCGTTGCCGCCGGAATGATGCTCAGCGTTCGGTTGATGCGCTGCAGGCGCTCGAGATCAACCTCCAGCGCGTCAAGGAAAATGCTGTCCAGCGCATGGCCGGCAATCTGTGCCAGCGACGGATAACCGTTCGACGGCTGGCGCACCGCGGATTGTTTGGCCTGGCGGCCGACGCCGATCACCAGCAGGCGGTCGGCGCCGAGGTGCAGCGCGGGACTGACCGGCGCAATCTGCCGCATCGAACCGTCGCCGAAATATTCGCGGTTGATCAGCACCGGCGGAAAAATGAAAGGCAGCGCGCTCGACGCCATCAGGTGCGGCAGGCCGATGGGCATCGCGACGCCGACGCGGCGCGCGCGCTCCCAGTTCTCCAACTTCGCATTGCCTTCGTAAAACGTCACCGACTGGCCCGAGGAATAGCCGGAACAGGTGACCGCAAACGCCCGCAGGTGGCCGGCGTTGATATTGCGCCCGATCGCCGGGAAATCGACGTGGCGCCCGAGCAGGTCGGCCAGCGGTGAATTGTCGAGCAGCGAGATCGGGCCGTCGAGGCTGCCGCCGGACAACGCGGTCATCAGCCAGCGCGCGCTGTTGCCCAGAGCGCCCCAGGCGTCGGCGCGATAGACCTGTTCGACATGAAAATTTTTCCAGACCGTCATCAACCGGCGCGCGCCGCGATGGAAATTGCCGGCATCGGTGGCCAGCACCGCCGCGTTGATCGCGCCCGCGGAAGTGCCGCAGATGATGGGAAAGGGGTTGCGCACGTCCTTGGGCAGGATTTCGTGCAATGCACGGATCACGCCGACCTGGTAGGCGGCGCGCGCGCCGCCGCCGGTCATGATCAGGCCGAGGGTCGGTTTCGAGGATGCGGAAGCATTCGCCATGGCTAACGCAATAATGCCCCATCCGGCGCTGCAAATGGGTGAATGCCGGATCGGCTCAAGGCCTGATGGCGACCGTCACCAGTTCCGGCTGCAGCAGGCTGACCACAGCCTGCGGCGGGATGCCGACCAGGAAACCGCGGCTGCCGCCGTTGATGTAGATGCCCGGCAGTTCGAGCGCGGTTTGTTCGAAATAGACCGGCATTTTGCGCCGTGTGCCGAATGGCGAGGTGCCGCCGACCCGGTAACCAGTATGGCGCTCGGCCACTTCCGGTTTGCAGGGCTCGATGCGTTTGACGCCGATGATCCGCGCCAGCGCCTTGGTCGAGACCTCGCAATCGCCGTGCATCAGCACGACGCAGGGCCGCGCGGCTTCGTCCTGCATCACCAGGGTCTTGATCACCGCATGTTCGGCGACACCGAGTTCGCGTGCCGACACCGTGGTGCCGCCGCGTTCCTCGTAATCATAAAAATGCGGCGTGAAGGCGACCCCCGCCGCGCGCAGGGCCAGCACCGCCGGCGTCGAGGGCATGCGCGGCGCGCTCATTTTGAACCCAGCATCCGGCACAGGCTGTACAACATGCCGGCGGTGGCGCCCCAGATATAACGGCCTTCGTAAGGAATCGCCAGGTAATGGCGGTGACGCCCGCGGAAATGGTATTCGCGGCGCTGGTAATTCGCGGGGTCGAGGAAATATTCGAGCGGCGCTTCGAAAATGTCGGCCACTTCAAAGGGATCGGGCGCCACCACAAACGGCGGCTCGATCCAGCCCACCACCGGCGTGATGCGGAAGCCCGAGGGGATTTCGTAAACAGGCAAGCGACCCAGCAGCGTCACGCAGTCTGACGCCAGGCCAACTTCTTCGGTCATTTCACGCAGCGCCGTCGCTTCGCGGTCACGGTCATCCGGCTCGACGCGACCGCCGGGAAAACTGACCTGTCCGCCGTGGTCGCGCAGGTGTTCGGTGCGCTGGGTCAGCAGCAGCTGCACACCGGCCTCGCGGTTGACCAGCGGTACCAGCACCGCGGCTTCGGTGACCCTGGTGCCCTCCTTCAGCGAAATCGCGTGCAGATCCAGCGCCTCGGGCGCCGGTGGCGGGCGCTGCAGGCCGGCGCGGACGGCAGCCGCGGTCAGCGGGAATAAGCCGGAGGGAAGGACTGTTAAGGGAATGTCATGCATGGGGAAATTCTACCCGTAACCGATGGCCGGTTTTTATGCCACACTGATTTGCCTCACTGACACCCTGTCATTGACACCCTTCCACCTCGAGGAGAACCACGATGAAAAACCTGACTGCAACCGTTCTTGCCACCGCCCTGCTGTTCGCCAGCAGCGCCGCACTGGCCTTCCACTGCCCCGCCGACATGAAAAAAATCGACGAGGCGATGTCGAAGAGCCCGAAACTGAGCGCCGCGCAAATGGCCGATGTGAAAAAATTCCGCGCCGAAGGGGAAGCCTTCCACAAGGCCGGCAAACACCAGGATTCGGTGGACACGCTGGCCAAGGCGATGAAAATCCTCGACGTCAAATAAGCCGCAGCAGCCACGCACCCATCCCCGCCTCTCAGGCGGGGATATTTTTGTACGCCACCGCCTCACCGACACGGATCACGCCGCCGCTGAGCACACGGGCAATGATGCCGCCGTGACCACGCATCGCGTTGTAACCACCGGTCCCCAGCACCTCCTCCATGCGCGAACAGGGTTCGCACAGGCCCGAGCCTTCGAACACCACACCGCCGATCTCAAACTGCGTGTCGCGCAGCGCCAGCAAGTTGATGCCGGACACGACCAGGTTACGGCGTAACAGCGCGGGATCGACGGCAGCGCGACCGAGCATTGAAGCAAGTGCATCCAGATGTTCACGCTGGATCAGCGTGACCTGGCGCTTGCCGCCGGTGCGTTGCGCCTTGTGGTCACCGACGAGACCGTGATCGGCCAGCACCTCGACATGATTGAAGGATTGCAGCGGCGCACGCCGTGCGGGGCGCAGGCCGATCCACTCCAGCTTTCCCGCATGCGGGAAGGTTTCCATCAGTGTGCGCAATGGGCTTTCGGGGTTCAGTTTGAGCATGGGCCAGCGGTCGTGTTAAACAATGACTGCAACAACAAAATTGATTTCCGCTATTCTCTCTTGGGTAAATCACAGGGTGTCGCTTTTCGTTCCGATTTTATCGGTGTCTGAAAAACCATAAATGAACATAAATTATTGTTTTAATTGAATAAATTATGATTTTCTCTGGGATGTTATCCATCGCGCCGGAATGTTATCCGACGTTTTTGCCGTATAAAACTAGTTAGAGACCATGGGATCTTTGAAGGCAATTGCGGTTTTGAATCTCGTCTTCGCGCTGGTATTTGGCGGCATTGGTCTTTGGTGGCCGAGTAACTGGTCCGACGAGGATCGCGCGAGATTCATGCCCCGCGCGTTCCCCGAGAGCGAAGTGAAGACTCTCGAGGCCGTTGCTGACCTGCCGGTGAAGGGGCATGTTATACGAAGCTGGATCAACTACCGAGATCAAACAATTTTCAGTTTAATTGAGCTGGTGAATGCATCGACAAAGTTTGTGAGCGAGTTGGCGTTTATCGCGGCGATTATCTTTTTTGCCTGCTTCCTAGGGCTGGTTAACGCTATTCGCACAAGCGGCAAAGGACAGAATGGTCTCTAACCACGCGGTCGAAAATGACGCTCCGCGAGCGTCGCTCGCACGCGCATTTCACCGCGGACGTTAGAGGGCGCAGCATTGAGCAGATATGCAATCCGAGTGAGGCCGTCCGTTTGGACACCCGGGCGACGATTCGGCCCGTGGGCGAAAGGTGGCCTGTTCGTAGGATTTGTTGCCCTGCTATCGGCTTGGGGCTTCGTGTATAAGGGCTGGGTTACTGGAGATCCTTGGGCTTGGACCAATTGGTTTGGCCAAGTCATGGGGACTTTCCAAGTTTTCGTCATTTCCGTTGTCGGGTCCTTGGCGTGGTTCGTGCTGCTTTGGCGTCACGTAATCGCCCATGCATCTCCTATCAAGCGCACCTTACAAAAACGCGGTGTGCAGTACTTCGATGATGCGCCCTCTAACCCCACGCCCCACGCGGACGCGAGGCAAGCGTCATCGCGAATTGATGGATTGAGGCGGCACGCCGGTGGGCGTGAACGTTAGGCTCTACAGTGGAGGAATGCAGCGTGAGATTTCGGTCAGGAGCGCTTTGCCTCGTCACATTTGCGGCGATCGTCGTGCTTCTTGGCGCTAACTTGCTAGCATTCGACGCGCGCGCACAATCTCAGGGGGATTGGATCGACGTCCACTTTCATCTCATCGCCGACAAGGGGAATCTTGAGGGCTTTGATGAGGCCGCAGGCACGGCGCTACAGATAATGGACGCTGAACGTATTCGGACGATCATTGTCATGTCGCCGCCGCGTCCACGCGAGAATTTCGATATAGAGAGTCTCGCCGCCATCGTAAAGAAGTACGGCCCACGTATCGTGATGTTCGGCGGCGGCGGGTCGCTGAATCCCATGTTACAGGAGGCGGGAAAATCACCGGAAGTGTCTGAGGGGGTTCGCCGCAGCTTTGAAGAAACGGCCCAACGCATCATCGCGAGCGGGGCCAAGGGCTTCGGCGAAATCACCGCGCATCACGTGTCGTTGTCACCAAGCCACGGTTACGAATCGGTGCCTGCCGATCATCCCCTGCTTCTACTTCTTGCAGATATTGCGGCACAGCACGACGTGCCGATCGATCTTCATTTCGATCCAGTGCCCGCCGACGTCGAGAAACCCACCAACCTATCGTCGCCGCGAAACCCCGCGGTGCTGAAGGCGAATCTCGAGGGCTTCGAGCGCCTGCTCGCGCATAATCGAAAGACGAAGATCCTGTGGGCGCACGCCGGGGCAGATCCAGTAGGCTATTTCACTCCCAGGTTGGTTCGGGAGTTGCTTGACCGGCATTCCAATCTCGCGCTCAGCATTCGACCTACCGCTCCCTTCCCTGGGTCGATGGTGCATCCGAAGGGCGCAATCAACGACGATTGGATTGCGGTGCTGCGCGACTTCCCAGACCGGTTCGTCATCGGCAGCGACAGTTTTGTTGTTGCCAAGACATATACCGGTGCGGAAGCCCCCCGCATATTTGAGCAGCGCTCTGAGATACAGCGACGCGGCATTCGTCGGCTACTGTCCCACCGGCCCGCGGAATTGGCACGCCGTATCGGCTATGAGAATGCCGAACGGCTCTACCGGCTTAACCACTAATGCGCGTTCAATTCGGGGGCGGTGCGACAGGTTCTGGCCTAACATTTAGCTGCTGCGGACGGCGGGGAGCATCGCGCCACTATTAAAGTCCGTAGCGGCCCGCCGCAGAGCACGACGTTATGTGCCATTCGTCGGTGGCAAATGATTGTGGCAAGATAGCGATAACTTGGAGGCTCAAACCATGTCCACAGTCAAGGAAGAACTTACCCGCCTGATCCAGGGGCAGCCCGAAGACAGTTCGCGCGAGGAAATTGTGCGAGAACTTGCTTTTCACGTCATGGTCGAGCGCGGACTCGCCGACTCGGACGCGAAGCGCACCATCTCAAACGAGCAGATGGCGCACCGCATCCGCGCATGGCAGCAATAGCATGGACCGATGAAGCACGGCGCTGCCTCGAAGACATCTTCGAGTACATCGCAGCCGACAATCCACAAGCAGCCTCCCGCACTGTTCAGGAAATCTACGAGAAGGCGCAAGTCCTCGCCAGATTCCCCGAGATTGGACACCGATACGTTGCCTCCTCCCGAAACATCCGAGTCCTGCTATACGGGCATTACCGCATTGCTTATCTCGTAAAAGACGATGGAAACATCGACATCCTCGGAGTCTTTCACGGGTCGCTCGACATCTCGAAATATGAGCTGTAATGGCACATAACCACCGGTCCGTAAGCGACGGCCATGTCTGCCCACCCGTTAATACCGGTTAAATCCCGGCTTGGTCCCGGGCATTTCCAGCCGACTCCATGAAAACACGCCTGCCGACTCCCGCCGGCAGGCGTGTTTATTCCCCCCTCACCCTAACCCTCTCCCGCAAGCGGGGAGAGAGGAATATGGGTTGTTTACTTCTTTTTCTTCCCCTTGATCTTCATCCCCACCATGTCCTCCGCCCGCACCCACTGATCGAACTGCGCTGAAGTCAGGTGGCCCAGCGAGATCGCCGACTCCTTCAGCGTCAGCCCCTTCTTGTGGGCATTCTTGGCAATCGCTGCGGCCTTGGCGTAACCAATGTGCGGATTCAGCGCCGTCACCAGCATCAGTGAATCGTTGGTCAGTTGCTTGATGCGTTCGAGGTTGGGTGTGATGCCGACCGCGCAGTGTTCGTCGAAGTTTTCGCAGGCATGCGCCAGCAGGTGCGCGCTGTGCATGAAGTTGCGGATCACCATCGGGCGGAACACGTTGAGCTCGAAGTTGCCCATCGAACCGCCGACGTTGATCGCGGTGTCGTTGCCGAACACCTGGCAGCAGACCATGGTCATCGATTCGGACTGCGTCGGGTTGACCTTGCCCGGCATGATCGACGAGCCCGGTTCGTTTTCCGGAATGCTCAGCTCGCCGATGCCGCAGCGCGGGCCGCTGGACAGCCAGCGAATGTCGTTGGCGATTTTCATCAGTGAAGTCGCCAATGTTTTCAACGCGCCATGCGCAGCAACCACGCCGTCGCAGGAACCCAGGGCTTCGAACTTGTTGGGCGCCGTCACGAAAGGCTGGCCGGTAAGTTTTTTCAGTTGCGCGGCGACATCCTTCGCAAATTTCGGATGGGCATTCAAGCCTGTGCCGACCGCAGTACCGCCAAGCGCCAGTTCACACAGATGCGGCAGCGCGGCTTCGACATGTTTCAGGCTGTGGTCGAGCTGCGACACATAACCGGAGAATTCCTGGCCCAGCGTGAGTGGTGTTGCGTCCTGCAGATGGGTGCGGCCGATCTTGACGATGTTCATGAACGCACGCGCTTTTTTGGCCAGCGTGTTGCGCAGTTTTTTCACCGCGGGCTTGAGTTCCTTTTGCAGCACAATCACCGCCGCGACGTGCATCGCCGTGGGGAAGGTGTCGTTCGAGGACTGCCCCTTGTTGACGTCGTCATTCTCGTGCACCAGGCGCGCCGCACCGCGTTTGCCGCCGAGCAACTCGGAAGCACGATTGGCCAGCACTTCATTGACGTTCATGTTGGTCTGGGTGCCGGAGCCGGTCTGCCACACCACCAGCGGGAAATGCGCGTCCCATTGTCCGGTCAGCGCCTCGTCGGCGGCCTTGACGATGGCATTGCCCTTCTTTTTGT
>CAMBCD010000002.1 GCA_945863085.1 Bordetella parapertussis | reverse complement strand
AAGGACACCGGTTTGCCGTCACCCTTCATCGACATCATGATGTTCAGCCCGGCCTTGCGCACTTCCCAGAATTCGCGCTGCACGGCAGGGTCGATGACTTCAACCACACCGCCCGGCAGCCCGCGGTCGGCCATCAGCTCGACCAGTTGTTTCAAGCGGCGAATCTGTTCGTCGCGATCCTCGCCGGCAAATTCCACCAGCAGGATCGCCGCTGGCTCGCCTTTCACGCACTGGTCGACGATGGGCCGGAACGCGGGATTGCTGCGCGCCAGTTCGATCATGGTGTTGTCGACGAGTTCGACTGCGGTCGGTTTGAGTTTGACGATGTGCTGGGGCGCCTCCATCGACTGATAGAAAGTCGGGAAATGGCAGACCCCCAGGGTCTTGTGTTTCTGCAGCGGCGACAGCCGCAGTTCGACGCGCCGCGAAAACGCCAGCGTGCCCTCGGAACCGACCAGGAGATGCGCCATGTTCACACCCGGCGGCAGCATCATGTCGAGGTTGTAACCACCGACCCGGCGCAGCACTTTGGGATAGCGGTGTGCAATTTCCTCGGCTTCACGGCGCGCGATGCCGGTGATGCGTTCGACCAAGTCGCGGTAACCGCGCGGACCGTCGAGCGCCGCCAGGTCCTGCGGCAGCGCACCGAAGCGGTACTGCGCGCCATCCGCCAGCCAGGCATCGATGCCCAGCACGTTGTGCACCATGTTGCCGTATTCGATGGAACGCGAACCGCAGGAATTATTGCCGGTCATGCCGCCGATGGTCGCCTGCGCGCTGGTCGAGACGTCGACCGGGAACCACAGGCCGTACGGTTTCAGCCAGGCGTTCAGGTGGTCCAGCACCAGGCCCGGCTGCACAGTGACCGTGCGCGCGTCCTTGTCAAAAGCGGTGATCTTGTTCAGGTGTTTCGACACATCCAGCACCAGCGCAGCACCCACGGTCTGGCCGCATTGCGAAGTGCCGCCGCCGCGCGGCAAAAGCGGTATGCCTTCCTCAATGGCGATCTGCAGCGCGGTCAGCGCATCGTTTTCATTGCGCGGCACCACCACGCCGACGGGTTCAATCTGGTAAATCGACGCGTCCGTCGAATAACGGCCGCGCGACGCGGCATCAAACAGCACTTCGCCGCGCAGTTCGCGGCGCAGGCGCTGTGCCAGCGCGCTGCGGTCCGGAGAGGAGCGCACAAGATGCACCGGTTGCACAGGCGCGTTCATTGTTTGGCCTCCGCGCGCGGCATGGCCAAGGCCTCCATCACCATCACCAGTTTGTTGGCGAGGTGGTCGCGCAACAGGGTCTGCAAACGCACACCGTCGCGTTTGACCAGCGCATCGAGCATGTCTTCGTGCTCCTTCACCGCCTTGTCCCAGCGTTCGCGCGACAGGTTGGCCATGTAACGTGCGCGTTTCACGTGGGCATTCAATCCGCGGTAGACCTGCGCCAGCGTCGCATTGCCCGCGCATTCCATGAACTTGATGTGGATCTGCTGGTTGTAACGGAAGTACTGCGCCAGTTCGCCGCGGGCGTGGTGGGCGAGCATGTGATAGTGCAACGCACGGATTTCGGCGATGTCGGCCTCGGTGGCATTGCGGCAGGCGAGGTCGCCGGCCAGCGCTTCCAGCGCGCCGAGCACGACAAACACTTCCTTCATTTTTTCCGGCTTCAGCGGTGCAACCACTGCGCCGCGGTTGGGCAGCAACTCGACCAGGCCTTCGGATGCCAAAAATTTGATCGCTTCGCGCAAAGGCGTACGCGAAGTGCCGAGTTTTTCCGCGAGCACGCGTTCATTCAATTTGGTTTCCGGCGCCAGCTCGCCCTGTACGATCAGGTCGCGTAACTGGTCGATCACGGTTTCATGCAACAGCCGGCGGTCGGCCAGCGAAGTGACATTGGTATCAGTGGAGGAAGCAGTAGCGGAAGTGATGGGCGTGGTAGTGGCAGGCATATAAAACTCCATTTGTATGCATAATACCGCCCTGCAGCATTACAGGCAACAAATAAATATCAATAAAAACAAATACTTATTAAATTTGCCCTCGGGGCTGGTCGCTCATCGCCTTATTTTGCATACAAAAAAGTGTTTGCCCTGGCGATGTCCCGGCGTTACCATGCCCGCTCACTGTTGCCCTCTGGAGTACGACCATGACCTACGCCGCCGGCCGCCATTTCCTGCAAATCCCCGGACCCAGCACCGTGCCCGAGCGCGTGATGCGCGCCATCGACATGCCGGTCATCGACCATCGCGGTCCGGAATTCGCGCAGCTCGGCAAGGACGTACTCGCCGGCATGAAACGTGTATTCAAAACCAAGGGCGACGTCATCATTTTCCCGGCCTCCGGCACCGGCGCCTGGGAAGCGGCGCTGGTCAACACGCTGTCGCCCGGCGACAGCGTGCTGATGTATGAATCCGGCCAGTTCGCCACGCTGTGGCAGAACCTCGCGCAGCGCCTCGGCCTGAAACCGGAATTCATCGCCGGTGACTGGCGCCACGGCGCCGATCCCGCCGCGATCGAAGCGCGTCTCGCCGCGGACAAAAACCACAGCATCAAGGCGGTGTGCGTGGTCCACAACGAAACCTCCACCGGTGCCACTTCGCGCATCGGTGAAGTACGCAAGGCGATTGATCGCGCGAAACATCCCGCGCTGTTCCTGGTCGACACCATCTCCGGGCTGGGCTCGGTTGATTACCGCCATGACGAATGGGGCGTCGATGTCACCGTCGGCGGCTCGCAAAAAGGCCTGATGCTGCCGCCGGGGCTGTCCTTCAACGCCGTGTCAGCCAAGGCGCTCGCCGCCAGCAAAAATGCAAAATTGTCCCGCTCCTACTGGTCCTGGGAGGAAATGCTCGGGCCCAACAAGAACGGCTTTTTCCCGTACACCCCCGCGACCAACCTGCTCTACGGATTGCGCGAAGCATTAAAGATGCTGCTCGACGAGGAAGGCCTCGACAATGTATTCGCGCGCCACCAGCGCCATGCCGAAGCCACCCGTCGCGCAGTGAAGGCCTGGGGACTCGAGATCCTGTGCCAGAACCCGGCCGAATACTCCGGCGTGCTGACTGCGGTGCTGATGCCCGCCGGCCACAGCGAAGTCGCCTTCCGCAAGGTCGTGCTGGAACGCTTCAACATGTCGCTGGGCAGCGGCCTCGGCAAAATCGCCGACAAGGTGTTCCGCATCGGCCATCTCGGTGATTTCAACGACCTCACCCTGATGGGCACGCTGGCCGGCGTCGAAATGGGCCTGGAAATCGCCGGTGTGCCGCACAAAAAAGGCGGTGTGGCCGCGGCAATGGAATATCTGATCGGTGAAAAAGCGGCGGCTCGCGCAGCCAAGGCTGCCTGATCTGCGGCACATCGCGCCGCCGGCACGCGGCGTGATCCATAAAGTGCATGCGGTGCACATCACGCACATGGAAGTCCACATCGTGCCGATGCGGTGGTATGCTCGACTCCCGACCGCGACCGATCAATCTGATCACAACTGACGAGTCCCGGGGTTACAACCATAACGGAGGAGTCATGTTCAAACACTCAGCAATCGTAGTTGCCGCACTGCTCACAGCCATACCCGCATTCGCAGCCCAGTACCCCGAACGCCCCATCCGCATGATCGTGCCCTTCGCCCCCGGCGGCGGCAGCGACATCAGCGCGCGCACCATGACCGACGCTTTCGGTGCAGCGCTGGGTACCACCATCGTCGTCGACAACCGTCCCGGCGCCGGCAGCACGCTGGGAGCGGATATTGCCAGCAAGGCCTCACCCGACGGTTACACCCTGTTCCTCGGCAACATCAGCATGGCGTTCAATGCCGCGCTGTACAAAAAACTGCCGTTCAACGCGATCCGCGATTTTGCGCCGATTTCGCTGGCCACCGAACAACCCAACATCATCGTCACCCACTCGTCACTGCCGGCGAAAACCCTGCAGGAATTCACCGCGCTGGCCAGGTCGCAGCCGGGAAAACTGACCTACGCGTCGGCGGGCCTGGGTTCGGGCACACACCTGGCGATGGAAATGCTGATGATGTCGCAGAACATCAAGCTGGTGCACGTACCCTACAAAGGCACCGGACCCGCGGTCACCGCCCTGCTCGGCAACGAAACCAGCGCATTCATGTCGACCTTTGCCTCGGCGCTGCCCCAGGTCAAAAGCGGCCGGCTGCGCGGCATTGCGGTGACCACCAAAACCCGCTCACCCGTATTGCCGGATGTGCCGACGGTGGAACAGTCGGGGGTGCCGGGATTCGAGTACGCCACCTGGTATGGAATACTGACGCAGTCCGCCGTGGCGAAACCGATCATCGAGAAACTGAACAAGACCATCGTCGCCGTGATGAGCACACCCGAAATGAAACAGCGCTACGAGCGCCAGGGCATGGAGGCCATCCCGGGCACCTCCGCTGACTTCGTCAAACTGCTGCGCAACGAAACGGATAAATGGGCTAAAGTTGTGCGCGAGGCCAAAATCCCGCAGCAATAACCCGGCACAGGTGCCACCCCGACCCCGTCACGCATGACCACCGACTCCATCCTCACCACGCGTGACGGCGCCATCGCCACAGTTACGCTGAACCGCCCGGACAAGCTCAATGCGCTGAACCGGGCGATGTGGGAGGAACTCGGACGGACCATGCGGCGACTGTCGGGCAACGACGCGCTGCGCTGCATCGTGTTGCGCGGCGCCGGCGGCAAGGCCTTTGCCGCCGGCGCCGACATCGCCGAATTCGCCACCGAACGCGCCAACGCGCGCCAGGCCAAACAGTACGGCGAGCTGATCCACTCCGCGATGCAGGCCGTCGCGCAATGCCGTCACCCGACCGTCGCCATGATCGAAGGCGCCTGCATCGGCGGCGGCCTCGAAATCGCCGCGATGTGCGACATGCGGGTCTGCGGCACGTCCAGCCGTTTCGGCGTGCCGATCAGCAAACTCGGTTTGACCATGGCCTACGGCGAACTCGCCGGACTGCTGGCGCTGGCCGGCCGCGCGGTGACGCTGGAGATCCTGCTCGAAGGCCGCGTATTCACAGCCGACGAGGCTTACCGCAAACGGCTGGTCAACCGCGTCGTCGCCGATGACCAGGTCGAGGCCGAAAGTTACGCGCTGGCACAACGCATCGCCGACGGCGCGCCGCTGGTCGCGCGCTGGCACAAGCAATTCATCGAACGCCTGACGGTGCAGGCCAATATCGCGCCCGAGGAATGGGACGTCGGTTTCGCCTGTTTCGACACCGACGATTACCGCAGCGGCGTCAAAGCCTTTCTCGACAAAACCAAGCCGGAATTCAAGGGCCGTTGATGACTACATTGGTCGGTGTATTGCTCGCGCTGTTCAGTCTCACCACCCTTGCCCAAGCCGCTCAGGCTGATTACGCCCGCGAACAGCGCTGGGCCGCTGAAATCACGCCCGCCATACTGGTCGGTGACCCGGTACAACTCGCGCTGCCCGAGGGTCGCAAATTCCTCGGCATCTACGCACCCAACAGCAAGGCACGGGCCGGCGTTGTACTGGTGCACGGCCTCGGCCTGCATCCCGACTGGGGGCTGATCAATCCGCTGCGCAGCCAGCTGTCCGAACAGGGTTATGCCACGCTGTCGGTGCAGATGCCGGTGCTCGCCGCGGAGGTACGCGGCGACCGTTATCCGCCGCTGTTCCCGGAAGCCGCAGCGCGCATCGCCGTTGCCGTGAAATTCCTGCAGGACAAAGGCTACAAAAAAATCGCCATCGTGGCGCACAGTTTCGGCTCGCGCATGACCAATGTGCTGCTGAACCAACCCGATGCACCCGCCATCGCCGCCTGGGTATCGATCGGCATCATCGGCGAATACACCCAGCCGGAAACCCTGAAGGCGCCGGTGCTCGACCTTTACGGTGAAAAGGATTTCCCGGAAGTGCTCGAACTGACCGCCAGGCGCGCCGCCGTCATCCGGAACATCCGCGGCTCGGCGCAAATCCGCATTGCCGACGCCGACCATTTTTTCAACGGCATGGACCAGGAACTGGTGCGCAGCGTGAAACAGTTTCTCGACCGCGCCACGCGCTGAATTGATCAAACCGGCACGACCATGACCACCGACTACACCGCAGTCACCCTCAGCGGCGGGCACTTCCAGTGGGATGACCCGCTGCTGCTGGAAACGCAGCTCACTGACGAAGAAAAAATGATCCGCGACACCGCGCGCCAGTACGCGCAGGAAAAACTGGCGCCGCGCATCCGCGACTGGAACCGCCATGAAACCTTCGACCGCGAAGTCATGCGCGAAATGGGCGCACTCGGTTTTCTTGGCGCGCCGCTCGAAGGTTACGGCTGCGCCGGCATCGGTTATGTCGCCTACGGCCTGATCATGCGCGAACTGGAACGCGTCGACACCGCCTTCCGTTCCGCCTGCGGCGTGCAGAGCGGGCTGGCGATGACGCCGATCTACGCTTACGGCACTGAAGAGCAAAGACAAAAATACCTGCCGAAAATGGTCACCGGCGAAATCCTCGGTTGTTTCGGCCTGACCGAACCCGACCACGGTTCCGATCCCGGCAGCATGAAAAGCCGCGCCCGTACAGTTGACGGCGGTTACCGGCTGAGCGGCACCAAGCTGTGGATCACCCACGCACCGATTGCCGACATCATGATCGTCTGGGCCAAGGACGACGGCGGCGTGATCCGCGGCTTCATCCTCGAGCGCGGCATGGAAGGGCTGTCCACGCGCAAGATCGAAGGCAAATTTTCGGTGCGCGCCTCACCCACCGGTGAAATCGCCATGGACAACGTGTTCGTGCCCGAAGCCAACCTGCTGCCGAATGTGTCGGGACTCAAGGGCCCCTTCGGCTGCCTGAACAACGCGCGTTTCGTGATCTGCTGGGGTGCGCTGGGCGCGGCCGAAGCCTGCTGGCACACCGCGCGGCAATACACCATGGACCGCAAACAGTTCGGCCGCCCGCTGGCCGCAAACCAGATCATCCAGAAAAAACTCGCCGACATGCAGTCCGAAATTGCGCTGGGCCTGCTCGCCTGCCTGCATGTCAGCCGGCTGCGCGATGAAGGCCGCGCGTCGCCGGAAATGGTGTCGCTGCTCAAACGCAATTCCACCGGCAAGGCCCTGGACATCGCGCGCCAGGCCCGCGACATGCTGGGCGGCAACGGCATCTCCGACGAATACCCGGTGATCCGGCACATGCTGAACCTCGAAACCGTCAACACGCTGGAAGGCACCCACGACATCCACGCGCTGGTGCTGGGGCGCGCGCAAACCGGCATTTCCGCTTTTAACTGACCCACGGTTGTGGCCGAACCGCTGAAAAACAGTTACGGCCCGGAAATCCCGCGCCGCATCGCCGCAATGATTGCCGAGGTGCATCCGGCGTTCCCGAAAGCCGCTTTCCTGCGCGACGCACTCGCCGGTTACGAAGCGCTGGAACTGATGCCGCGCGGCCGGCACATTGCCCGCGTGCTGCGCACACACCTGCCACAGGATGTGCCGGCGGCGCTCGACATCCTGCTCGCCTCGCTGCATGCGCCCCGCGGCGATGCCAGCGGATCGCTGGCCTCCTTCCTGTTCATGCCGCATACGGTGTACGTTTCGGCGTACGCGCTGGATCACTTTGACGCCGCGATGCGTGCGCAACATGTGCTGACCCAGCGTTTCACCGCCGAATTCAGCATCCGCCCCTTCATTGAACAATATCCGGAGCGCACGCTGGCGCAGTTACGTGAGTGGACAGGTGATCCCAGCCCGCATGTGCGGCGCCTGGTTTCCGAGGGCACGCGTCCGCGCCTGCCCTGGGCGCCGCGACTGCGCGCGCTGCAGCGCGACCCGCGGCCGGCGCTCGAACTGCTGGAATTATTGAAGGACGATCCGGAGTTGTACGTGCGGCGTTCGGTGGCCAACCACCTCAACGACATCGGCAAGGATCATCCGGAACTGCTGGCTGCAGTGGCCAGACGCTGGCTGAAAAACGCCAGCCCGGAACGCGCGTGGATCGTGCGCCATGCGCTGCGTTCCGCGATCAAACGCGGGGAAGCCGGCGCGCTGGCGGTCTCGGGATTCGGCGCCAAGGCCGAAGTGGCGGTACGCAAAGCGACAATCACTCCGGCCCGCGTGCGCATCGGCGGCAAGGTGCATATCGCATTTGATCTGGTCAACAAACTGTCACGCAGCCAGCGCGTACTGGCCGACCTGCGCGTGCATTACCAGAAGGCCAATGGCAAAACCGGGGCGAAAGTGTTCAAGCTCAAAAGTGTCGAACTCGCGCCGCGGGCATCGCTGCATTTCGAAAAGAAGCTGTCGCTGGCCGACCTGACCACACGCCGGCATTACCCCGGCAGGCACCGCGTCGAAGTACTACTTAACGGGCGGGCGGTGCTTATCGGTGATTTTCACCTGACGGCAGCCGCGCACCGGCGCTGACCGGCATTCTGCAGGTCTGAAGACCCTGTTGCCGGGCCGCACCAGCGGTGCATACCGGGGTAAAATGATGCTGTGAGTGATGCCAACCTGAAACGATGGGCTGAAACTTGGGCGTCTGCAGGCCAGGCGCTTGATGCCGTACGCCGAAGCGAATTGAGGGCGATGACCGACGACGATACCCGCCGGGCAATCCGGGATTTGTTTTCCGGGCCGTTGCCGACTGACCTCGCCCCCCGGACTACATCCGGGCTGGTGGAGCAACAACGTCTTTTTGCGAGACTGCGCCCTCCGGCATGAACGCGTTGCTGGCCACAGCAGCGGAAATTCAGGAATTCCTCCAGCGCTCGAATGAACGTTTCTGTTTTATTGGCGGCGTCGCGCTGCAGCGCTGGGGTGAGCCGCGTTTCACGCGTGATGTGGACATCACGCTGCTATGCCCTTTCGGGAAAGAGGCCCCTTGCGCGGACAAGCTGCTTGCTGCGTTCACACCCCGAATTACAGACGCCAGGATGTTCGCGCTTCAGAACCGGGTCTTGTTGCTGCGAGGAACCTCCGGCATCCCCATCGATATCGCACTTGGCGCGATCCCGTTTGAAGAACGCTGCATCGACCGCGCGACCGCTTTTGAATTCGGTGAAGTCAGTCTGATGACCTGTTCGGCCGAAGACCTGGTCGTGCTCAAGGCATTTGCCGGTCGTGATCAAGACTGGGTTGACATCGAATCGATTGCAATCCGTCAGTCTGGCCGGCTGGACTGGCCCGGAATATTCACTGAGCTGGCACCGCTCGCCGAACTGCGGGGTGGAGTACAAACCATGGAGCGACTGCAGAAAATCAAGGATGCCTCGCACGGCAGCATCGCGTGACCATGGCATCTGTTGCGTGCTCTGATCCACTTTGGAAACGTTACTGTTCTACGTTGCCTTCGTGCGCCAGCGCCTGACCAGGCGACTCAGCGCCACCGTCAGCACAAATGCCGGAAACACCGCGATCAGTGCCGAGGTCGGGCCCCAGATGCGGAAGTACTCCGGCTGGGCCGTCGCACCGTCCGTCGCATACGCGGCGTAAACCACGTAATCGTCGTCGCTCACCCTGACTTCAATCCGCTGGCGGCCGCCGCCGGCCTCAGCCGCGCTGAATCGCACGCGGGATTCCACACCGCCGGCCCCCGGCACGGCAAACACCCCCTCCGGCGCCGGCAGTTTCAAATTCCACGGCCGCAGCGGCGGCGGATCCTTGCGCGCGAACTGCGGCCAGCGCAGCAATTCATATTCCGGCGCTGCGGCCGGCGTTGCCGCGGGTTGTACCGCGACCATCGGAAACAGCCGGCTGGGTGTATTGCCCGGCGCATAACGTTCAGCGGTGAAGTAGGTCGCCGCCTGCGACAGCAGCGTAACCAGCGCCAGAAAAACCACCAGTTGCAGTACATAAGTGCCGGTGCGGATCAGAAAACGCATGAGTACTCCATCGGATGGGACGCCTAATGTAATGCTTCCGGCCCCGGTGCGACACCCCGGCAACCGCAGGCCGTTGCGCGTAAACTGAAACCACGCGGCCACCACCGCTGTCCTGCTGCCAATCCCGGCAGCCCGGACTTCATCCGTGAGCGCACCGTGCCAGGCTACGAAGTCGAAACCGTCACCCTGCACATCGGCGACAGCGATTTCCGCGTGCGCACCCTGCTCAACAAGCAGCAGTTTTCCGATCCCGACGGCTCGGCGGAACGCGCCGGCGTATCCCCGGCATCATGGCCGCTGTTCGGCGTGGTGTGGCCCGCGGGCCTGGCGCTGGCCGAAGCGATGAGCCGGTTTCCGGTTGCAGGCAAAAACATCCTCGAACTCGGCTGCGGCATCGGCCTGGCCAGCCTGGTGCTCGCGCGCCGCGGCGCGCACATCACCGCCTGCGACCACCATCCGCTGGCGGAAGATTTCCTGCACCAGAATTGCGCGCTGAACGGACTCGCGCCCATCCATTTTTTCAACGCGCCGTGGCTGGGCCCCAATCCGCTGCTCGGCCGTTTCGACATGATCATCGGCAGCGACCTGCTGTATGAGCCCGACCACGCCGTGCTGCTCGCCTGCTTCCTCGCCCACCACGCCAACCCCGCCGCACAGGTGCTGATCGCCGATCCGGGACGGGGTTACGTCAGCGCCTTCAGTTCGCTGCTGGCGGCGCAGGGTTATCTGCGCAGCGCGCAACCCATGCCGATGCCGGCATCGGTGGGCATGCCGGCATCACGCGGACGTTTGTACAGTTTTGTCCGGCGCCAGCTGCCATAGGCGCCACGGCCGGCCGCTCAGGGAATAATCAGCGTGCTCGGCGTCGTGCGGCGCAGCTGGCTGCGACCGTCCGCGCTGGTCGCCGCAGTGGCATGTGCGGCATTTTTTTCCATTTCCTGGATGTACAGGTTCTGCCCGCCGAAATGTGTCTCGGCGTAGCGGTACGCCCGATGCAGTTTGTCGTCGAGGCGTTTCATCGCGTTCATGTAGAACGCCGGCGTCTTGCTCAGCAGATCCTTGCCGGACTTGTAGACGACCTTGATCTGGCCGTCGGGCATCCTGCGGCGGGCAATGCCGCCGAGCACGAACTCCGGATACAGCCGGTCATGGCATTTCTCGAGATAACAGCGGTCCGACATCTGCGCGATGATGTCGGCGGTGCCGAGGATCTCGCCAATGCGGCGCAGCAGCGGATCCTTCATCCTGATGGTGTCGGCATCACGCTCGTAACCGGTGAAATGAATCAGCACCGCCGCATCCGCTGCATAACGCTTCAAGCCGACATGCGGCAGGTATTCACGCAGGAACTTCGAGCCGCGGCTGACATGGGTCAGCGTGTATTCCGCGCCAAAACGGTGTTTATGGTCATTGCGCCGCCGCAGGTAACCGACATCGTGAAACAGCGCGATGGTGATGCCGACATTGAACAGTTCCGGTGACAGCGCTGCGTTTTCCTTCCGGTCGCGCTGATAACCGTCGAGCAGCCGCGCCATCGCCAGCGTCACGTCCAGCACGTGCTGGATGTCGTGATACTCGGTGTCGCAGGGATGATAGTCCGGATGTTTGCCGTGGTACATCTTCGACAGGTCTTCGAAGGCGCGCTGCATCGGCCGCGAATTACCGCCCGGGTACAGGCCCTTGAACAGGCCCAGGACGTAATCGGAAACTTCAATCGGGTCGGTGGTGCGGATCTTGTCGGTGATGTCGAAATCGCTGCGGCGCATGATTCACAGTCTGGTTGCGTGTCCGGGCAGTGTAGCAATCTGCCTCCCGCCATGCCCGTACATTTTTGCGACCGGGCATCAAGGCGCAATCTCAACCACCGCCTTGAGTATCACCGGCAGGCCGCCGCGCAGGGAGCTGGCTCCCAGCACCGACCGCGCGTGGATGCCGCGCTCGCCAAACACCTCCACCAGCAGGTCCGAGCAGCCGTTCAGCACCTTGGCGTGGTCCTCGAACTCCGCAACCGCGTTCAGAAAACCCTGCACCTCGACGACACGCGCGACCCGGTCCAGCGAACCGAGTTCGCTGCGCATCACCGCCATCAGGTCCAGCGCCGCCGAACGCGCAAAACGATAACCCTCCTCGGCGGTGTATTCCTGGCCGAGCCGGCCCTTGGGCAATTTGCCGTTCTCGGGCAGCGGCGCCTTGCCCGCGATGAACAGCAGATTCCCGGTGCGCACGGCATTGGCGTAATTCGCCGCCGGTGCGCTGCCCGAAGGCAGGATCAGGCCCAGTTCCTTGATGCGTTGTTCCGGATTCAAAATGTCCCCCCCATTCAATGATGCCGGCGGCAGCAGGATACCCCAGCGCTTCATTTGCAGGTATAAACAGCATCGCCCTGAATAAACTGAAACGAGGAGAAACCCCGATGCCCGACAAATCGCCCCTGCCCTTCGTCAAGGTGCAGGCCGCCATGAACGCCATGACCGGCAAGGCCATGCAAACCCCGGACGACGTGGTCGCCATCGCCATCGTCGACAGCGGCGGCAACCTGCTCGCCTATGCCCAGACCGGCGCGCTACGCCTGTTCAGCCGCCGCCACGCCATCCGCAAGGCCTACACCGCGGCGATCATGGCCACGGATACGGGAGCCAACGGCAAAAAACTGAAGGAACAGGGCCGCAGCATCAGCGAAATGGGCGACCCGCAATTGACCGGCATGCAGGGCGGGCTGGTGGTCAAGCGTGACGGCGTGATCCTCGGCGGCATCGGCGTCGGCGGTTATGACGGCGGACATCTGGATGAGGCGCTGGCCCGGATCGGGCTCGACGTGTTGCTGGGTTAAAAAAATCCCGCCTGGCTATAATCACCAAAACAAAAAAACTGAAACTGCCAAGGGAGGATTTGATGAAATCGATATTGCTGCCCGCAGCAACGTTGCTGACCTCGCTTCTTGCCACGCTTTTTACCGTCATTCCCGCGCAGGCCCAGAACTTTCCCAGCCGGCCGATCCGCATCGTCGTGCCCTTCGCCGCAGGCGGCCCCGCCGACATCACCACGCGCAACATCGCGCCGCGCCTGACCGAACTGCTCGGCCAGTCGATCGTGGTCGACAACCGCGCCGGCGGCAACGGCACCATCGGCGCTGACGCGATGATCCGCTCCGCACCCGACGGCCACACGCTGCTGATGACCACCGCCAGCGTGACCTCGATCAACATGGTGACCTACGCCAAACCGCCGTACGACACGCTGCGCGACATGCTGCCACTGTCGCCGGTGATGACCACCGGCAGCCTGATCGTGCTGCATCCGTCGATGCCGGTGAAAAACCTCCAGGAATTCGTCGCCTTCGCCAAATCGCGGCCGAACCAGATTGCCTTCGGTTCGGCGGGCCTCGGCGGCACATTGCATCTCGGGCTGGAAATGCTGATGGCCGAGGCCAAAATCAAGATCACCCATGTCGCCTACAAGGGTGCCGCGCATGCGGTCAGCGACGTTGTTGCCGGCCAGATCCAGGGCATGTTCGTCGACCTGCCGGTGATTTCGCCGTACGTAAAATCCGGCCGGGTGAAAGCCATCGCGGTGGCGGCGCAGCAGCGTTCGCCGCACTTCCCCGACATTCCGTCGGCGAAGGAAGCCGGATTCGGCAACGTCGACATGCTCAACTACTACGGCCTACTCACCCAGGCCAAAGTGCCGCGCGACATCGCGCTGAAGCTCCACGATGCCGTCATCAAGACCGTGAACACCCCGGCGGTGCGCGATCGCCTGCTGGCCGTCGGCGCCGATCCGCTGACCATGTCGATCGAGGAATTCACCGACTACATCCGCAAGGACATCGAGAAATGGCGCAAGGTGGTCAAAGGGGCGAACCTCAGCTTCGAGCGCTGATCCGCGCCGGGACGTTTGAAAAATTTACAATCCAGCAATTTTCCCGCGTGATTGAACACAGTCACTGAACTTTGATAATGCCTGTGGTCAATTCCCATATACGCACGTCCGTATGGGAGATTGCCATGATCCTGAAACTGCCCCTGGTGATGGAGTCCGACTATCCCGTGTTCAAGTCGGTATGCCGTGAAGAGGTTGTCGGTCACGATTACAAGGATTACCTGATGCGGGTGATCAATCGCCGCGCCTCGCTGCGCGAAATCGGCATGGAAGCCGAACTGTACCGAATCAGTGCCCAGCCCCTGCTGGCGCATTACGACGAACAGCACAAGGCGGGCTGGACCGATTTAATGCAGTACATGCGGCTCAACATGCAGGAACGGCGCCGCCCCGGTCGCCGGCAGTCAGACCACAATCCCCGGCACGGAAGGGTCTGATCCGCTTTATGGCCGCCGCCGGCGGACTATGGCCGCGGCGTACGCAACAACCTGAGTTGGCTGGAGATTAAGTCCGGAAGCCGGAACTAATAACTCAACAACATGCGCTGAATTTCTTCTGGGCTATGATTCAGCACCAGGCCAAGCATCAACAGAATGCGCGCTTTCTTGGGTGACAGATTATCCGCGACGGCGAATCCGCGTTCCTTGAAAGCTCGTTTCGCCATTACGCGGCCGTTGAAGGATTGACTGGCAATCACGACTACGACCCCGCCCTTGCGAGCAGTTTCCAACGCATCATGAAAAGCCCGGGGCGCACTTCCGCTGCCGAGCCCGGCACCCACCAATCCCTTGCAACCTGCGTTTACGCAAGCCTCGATTGCCGTTTCGTCAACGCCTGAATATGCGTAGGCAATGTCGACCCTCGCAAGTCGTTCAATTTTTTCAGGGTCGAATTCAGTCATAGCCGTATGGGCGCGAGTCGGGCTTCGATAGTAGGCCACGCCGCCATCAGAGTCGGCGTACCCGAGGAAACCAAGGTCGGTCGACTTGAAAGTTTCCAGGCGCGATGTGCTGGTCTTTATTGCGTCGCGAGCCGAAAGGATCTGGTTGTTAAGCACCACCAGCACGCCTTTGCCGACAGAGTCCGCATGAGCAGCAACCCGGATCGCATCATAAAGATTCATGTCAGCGTCAGTACTGATCGCTGTCGATGGCCGCATCGCACCGGTGACTACTACCGGCTTCGTGGTTTTGACCGTCAGATTGAGGAAATAGGCTGTCTCTTCCAGGGTCGATGTGCCATGGGTCACGACGACGCCGGCTGCTGCAGGATCCTCCCGGAAGATTTGATTGATTCGCCGGGCAAGTTCCAGCCATTTTGAAGGGGAAACATCACCCCCGTAGACATTCAGAAACTGTTCCGACCGAATATCGGCAAATCGCGAGATCTCCGGGATGCGGGCAACCATCTCATCAATCGTGAGATGACGGTCTGCGTAGTTGTAGTCGATGAGATCGGTGCGCGACTCACCGATGCAGGAAATGCTGCCGCCAGTTCCAATAACATAAACCGGCGGCACCGAAGGTCCGGTGACTGATCCGGCCGCAAAGCCTTTGCTCAACACCAGACTATTTCATGCCTTTGAGTTTGGCATCCTTGATCACTTTGGACCACTTTGCAATGTCCGCCTTGATGAAAGCGGAGAATGCCTCGGGCGTGCCGCCTTCCGGTTCAGCCCCGCTGTTGATCAGGATCTTTTGTATGTCCGGCAATGCAATGATCTTGTTGATCTCCGCATTCAGCTTCACGACGATCGCCTTTGGGGTGGCGTGCGGAACCAGGAGTCCATTCCACTGCTCAACTTCGTAACCAGGCAATCCTGCCTCTCCAAACGTTGGCACGTCAGGCAGGCTGGAGACCCTTTTTTTAGTTGTTACCCCAATCGCACGCAATCGGTCGGCTTTAAGATCGGCTGCCGCTGAGAGCAAGTTGCCGAAATTCATCTGAACATGACCCCCAAGCAACGCGGTGCGTGCCGGTCCACCACCGCGGTACGGAACATGGATCATGTTCGCTCCCGTCAGATTCTTGAACAGTTCTCCAGCAAGATGGCTGATGGTCCCCTCACCTGAAGAAGAAAAATTAAGCTTTCCAGGCTGCGCTTTGACAAGCGCAATAAGCTCCGCAACCGTCTTCGCCGGAACCTTGGGATGAACCATCAAAACAAGTGGAACGGTTGAAGTGTGAATAACCGCGTCAAAATCCTTGACCGGATCAAACGGAACCTTGTTGAGCAGCGGGTTGATGACCAGCGTGCTGGCCGTCGCCATGACCAAGGTGTATCCGTCCGGCACAGAACGCGCTGCAAGCTCAGTACCAATAGAACCGCCCGCTCCCCCACGGTTATCAACAACCATTGACTGTCCCCAGCGTTCAAACAATCGCTGCGAGACCAGGTGAGCAACTGCATCAGACCCGCCTCCAGGCGGAAAGGGATTGATCAGTCGTATGGGTTTGGACGGATAACTATTGGCCTGCTGCTGAGCCAACGCCGGAACAGCCGTCCAGGCCTGACATGCCGAAAGTGCAGCAACGAAAAAGAATGACGCCCTCCTCAAAGCGGTCATTGACTGGCTCCTCTTTTGTAACTGTTGTGAATAAGAGCATAAATCCAAACCCATTCTTGCACTTAATTGGCGCAATGCATATTTTCTTAACGATCCATGGCCGTTTACCCTGTCAGGACCGTATCCGCCTGAGAACCGGGTGATAGCTGAACGAAGTTGGAACGAATTGGGAATGAATTCCGGCACCGCCGGCAACGACAATGGAGATATCTTCAGGACGGTCTGCCACGCCTATATGGTCGGGATCATTGACCTTGCTGAACCAGGCCGCACGACGATGATGCAGACCGCGGATTGTGCGCTTGCCAAAGCGTGACAGCGGAATGCGTGCGTGCTTGAAAATATACTCACGTATGGATGTCTTGGTGTATCCATCCCTCGCCAGGACACCAGCGTGCTCCGGGCCAATGGCCAGCAGCGGTCCTGTCGGGAAAATGATGTTGTTATGCCCGAGAGCCGTCAGGGCGCCGACAAAATGGTCGATAATCTCGGCACCAGTCTCACATCCGTAGGTAAACATGTTGTGCCCGGCAGAAGCCCCGATCACCGTAACAGTGCTGTCGTCAGGAGAAAATCCATGCTCGACATGCAGCGGCTCCCACGGACTCTCCGCTTCGTTTTCTGCAATACAGAAAGTGAACTTCCCGGTCTGGCCCTGGGTCGACATGTCGGTTTCACCCGGCAGGTCACCGCCAATATTCCGCAGCACCAATTGCAATGCCCGCCCGATGGTTGCAGTGGCGCGGCAACCTTGTCCGAAAACATTGCCTCCTGCGTTCATGCCGAGTTTCCGCACCACCGGTCCATTGACAATGATCAGGGGCGAAGCATTATTAGTCGCGGTCTGAATACCGTACAGACGGCAGTTCTCGTCGAGAACCGCCTCCACGGCGGCCAAAACCACCGGAAAGTATTCAGCCCGGCAACCCGCCATGACTGCGTTAATCGCGATTTTCTCCACTGTCGCAGTCCGCATTCTTGGCGGAATGGGCCCGATGGTCTCCGCAGGATCACGTCCGGACGCAGCCACCATGGCGCTCACTGCCTCGCTCGTTGGCGGCACCACCGGCAGTCCGTCCGTCCATCCCTGTTTGAAAAAGAATTCCTGCATGGTCTCCGGCACATCCGCCAATTCGACCCTCTCGGCAGCCGGATCGGATTCCTGCCGTGACGACCTGGCATCGCGTCGCATGAGCGCGTCCACCAGAGCGCCGACGGCGGCTTCAGCACGCTCCTTGACGGCTGACGCAGGAGCGGTATGCATGGGGTGAGGGATTTCTATGATCGGCAGGTCACACATGCCCCGCCCTGCAGCCTGCGAACGTGCTGCACCCGAAAACGCGGTGCTGCATACCGTTGCGGTGGGCACTCCGAGACGCTCCAGCCGCACGCCGTCAAATACGCTGATCGAAGTCGATGTGCCGCAATCACCGAAGCACTGGATCACGGCATCGTGTTCAGCAAGCTGGCGGAGATCGTCATCCGTAAGCTCGTCTTTGGGCGCCAGCTTGCGAATCGTGACTCCGCTTTTAATGCCATACATTTCTTCCAGCACAGGTCGAACACGCGACAGAAACAGGTCTGCGTTCACCTTGCTGTTGTCGACAAAGGCAACGCGGGCGTTCTTCAGTGCCGAGAGCTGCGGTGCGAGCGTCAAAACAGCACCATCGTCAGCGATATTGGGGTTCATCACGGTAATGCCGGGCATGGTTGGTCTCCTTGGGTTTTGTTGATTCTTTCACCCCCAACCTATCTTCTCAATGACTATAATCAGCACTTTATATAACATTATTGTTATACAAAATGCGCCTGGACCAATTACGAGCCGTTTGCGCCATTGCTGACGCAGGATTCAGCGTTTCCCGTGCCGCAGAGGCACTCAATACGCCACAGCCTGGAGTCAGCCGCCAGCTGCGGGCGCTGGAGCGCGAACTCGGCGTCGAAATCTTCGCCCGCAACCAAAAACGCCTGCTGGGCCTGACCCGACCGGGCAGCGAAATCCTCAAGGTTGCCCGCAACATACTTGAGGGAACAGTCAATCTCGGAAAGATCGGGCGGGAATTCTCGGCCGAGGGCAGCGGAAACCTCGTCGTGGCCACCACCCATACCCAATCGCGATACGCACTGCCGGCCGTGATCAAGCAATTCACCGCCAGTTATCCCGGCGTCCGGTTGATGCTGAGACAGGGCTCGCCCACCGAAGTCGTGGAGCTCGTGCGTAGCGGAGAAGCGGACTTGTGTATCGGCTCGGACAGCCCTGCGGAAGGCACCGAACTGGTACTTTTCCCATGCAACGTGCTGCAGCGTGTAATTCTCACGCCAGCCGAACACCCTCTTTTGCAGGAGCAGAACGTCACGCTGGACACCATCGCCCGCTACCCGATCATTACCTACGACGCCCCATTCATCGCCCGCTCAAAACTCATGCAAGCTTTTTCCGAGCAGGGCCTTACTCCCAACATCGTGTTGAGTGCAATCGATACCGACGTCATCAAGGTTTATGTCGAAATGGGAATCGGCGTCGCCATTGTGGCCAGTCTCGCCTACGATCCCGCGCGCGATCACAAGCTGCGCGTCATTGATGCCAGTCACCTGTTCACGCCAAACACCATTTATCTGGGTGTCCGGCGCAATGACCACCTGCGTGGTTATGTATACAAATTCATCGAGATGTATGCGCCGCGCCTTGACAGGGCCACTATCGACAAAGCACTTGTCGGAGGAAAAAGGATCGCTTAGCAAGCCGTTCCCCAGAATGATCAGGACTGATTTTCCTCGATGATTTTGGAAACACTGAGACTTTGCCCGCCTGCAGTCGGCAGAAACATCGACTTTCCTCCGGCGCCGCCGGCAACCAGCAGGATGAGGTCTTTCGCCTCCCAGAGTATGGGCACCATGGAGGCGTCATCATTCTTGTCGACGAATTCCGGAAAATGCGGCCCTTTGGATTTGCCGCGGTTTTTCATCAATCCCCAGGGCTGGCGCGCGCGTTCGAACAGCGCTTTTTTCACATCCTGCTTGCTCCAGCCGGCCGACGATATGTGCTGCGCATGCTCGATGCCCAGCGCCAGCACCGGATGTCCCTGCGAATAAAGGTTATTGACGCCCAGCGTGGCCATGCACGATGCAAAGGTCCGGATGATTTCGTCGGCATTCGTCTGCACGTTTTCCGTCATGCTGTGCGGCGCCTCCGTGTTCACCACGGTCACCACACTTTGTTCACGGCGGAATCCCCGTTCGACATGCAGCGGCTCCCAAGGATTCGCCGCCTCATACTCCGCAATGCAATAAGTGTATTTGCCGGGATGCCCGGTCTGGGAAAGATCAACACCCGGACCGGCCCCGCCGACGTTGACCAGGACCAGCCGCAATGCACGGCCTATGGTTGCATTGGCGCGCCAGCCCGGACCGAATACACCCGTGCCGCAATTGATTTTCAGCCGCTGCACGGCAGGCCCGTTGACAATGATCAACGGCGCGCCGGCGTGGGTGGTGGTCTGCCGGTGATTGAGGCCGTATATGGGTTCAGACACCGCCTGCAGCGCCGCCACCACCACAGGCAGGTACTCCGGGCGGCAGCCGGCCATGACCGCATTGACCGCAACCTGCTGCAGTGTGGCATGGCCCATCCTCGGCGGCACGACGCTGATCAGGTCATCGGCTTTGCGCCACGGCATGCCGGTGAGCATCGCGCGGACACGCGCTTCAGTCGGCGGGACGATGGGCAAGCCGTCGGTCCAGCCGCGCTCGTAAAAAATCTCGTTGATGCGGTCAAACGCATCGGCTTCAGCTGCCGGAATCTGGATGTCGTTCATGCCGGCCTCATCTCGGCATCAGCGAAGCAGTCAGCGGGAATACCTTGTCCTCATACTCCTTCGCCAGCCGGTCCGCCGGCGTGGTCAGCGCGCGTGCGCACTCACCGACAATCGCCACGCCGCGGCTCTGGACCAGAGCCTCATCACGGTCACCGACGGGATGGGGGACCACTACAATCGGCAAACCCATGTGGCCGACACCCTGTCCGGTAACCTGGGCAAGCGGTGCAAATTCAGTACTGATAACGGTGACCGTGGGAACACCCAGGTCTTCAAGCTCGGCCGCGTCACGCGCGGTCCAGGGGGTTGAGGACCCTCAGTGCCCGACGCCGTTGATGACCGCATCGCAGGACGCAGCCATTTCCTTGGCAAAGGGCGACGGTATGCCGAGATAACTCTTGCGCCAGAAGCGGACTTCCGCGCCATAGTCACGCGCCAGCACGTCTGCGACACCCCGCAACACGAGATCCGCAAACTCCTTGCAGTTATCAAGGATCCCGATGCGCGCGCCCTTCAGGGTGGTCAATCGCGGGGCCAGCCCCTTCAATGCGGAGTCGATGGCCCCCGTGGGCACATGCACCTCGACGCCGCCGATATTTTCCTTGCGATCCACTGACATGGTCCCGCTCCCGTTCAAATTGACCGTTCATCGTATTCCCAACCGCTATAACCATCCAATAATATAAAGTTTCATATAATAAGCATTGCTTATCAAATGACACTCTGCGCCACACACGCCCGATGAAAACCCACCAACTGCGTTATCTGACTGAAATCGCGGCACAGGGACTCAATTTCTCCAATGCCGCCGCTGCGCTGCATACCTCCCAGCCAGGCATCAGCCAGCAAATCCGGCTGCTGGAACAAGAACTCGGGGTGGATCTTTTTATCCGCAACGGCAGCCGTATTGTTGAAATGACCGAGCCCGGGCGCAGGATCGTCGATATTGCCAAGCAGGTACTGCGGCAGATGGACGACATCAAGGCGGTGGCGAGTGCATTCACCGAAGGCGACAAGGGAAAGCTGGTCGTTGCGGCAACATTCACGTTCGCACACTACGTCCTTCCCGACGTATTCCGGCGGTTTGTCGAGCGTCATCCCAAAGTCGAGCTGGCACTGCTGCAGGGAAGCCCCGCCCATGTCGCGCAACTCGTGGCTTCCGGCGAGGCCGATATTGCCGTCACCACTAGGCCGGCCAAATCATTCCCGGCGCTGCAGCTGATCGATTACTGCAAGCTGCCCCGCACTTTGCTGGTGCCGCGCAAGCATCCCCTGTTGAAAGCCAAACGGGTGACCCTCAAGGAAATTTCCGCTTATCCGCTGATCACCCTCGATGTCGGTTCGCACGGGCAATCAAAAATGCGGGAGACCTTTACCAAAAGCAAACTGACCCCGCGCATCGCCTTCACCGGCGTCGACATTGACGTGGTCAAGGCATTCGTCGAGGCGGGGCTGGGGATCGCAATCCTTCCCGCGCTGGCTTATGACAGCAAACGCGACCCGGGACTCAGCGCGATGGACGTCAACCACCTGTTCGAGTCCCACACCGGATGTCTGGCGATCCGAAAAAACCAGTATCTGCGCGGCTACGCTTTTGATTTCATCGAAACACTTGCGCCCGCCCTGGACCGGCGTTCTTTGCGCAGCAGGCTCGGCAGTACCCAGGAAACGCCGGCGCGCTGAATCATCAGGCCCCCAAGGCCGCCGGCGGTGTAGGGAGAGATGATGCGTATGGGTTTGACGGGGTAGTTTTACGAATGGGCCGCAGGCACCATCATTGTCATCGCACACACCATGGCCAGCCCCAGGCATCGAATAAACATATAACGCTGGAGATGGCGCCTGCTCTCCCAAATCAAGCGGGCTGCATCAGTTCGCTTTGATTCCGGATGCCTTGACGACATTCCCCCACTTGGTGATTTCCTGCTTGAGGTAATTTGAAAATTCTTCGGGCTTGCTGCTTAACGGCATCAAACCAGTTTCCAGTTTGTCTTTCGTTTCCGGCGACGCCATGACCTTGGTGATCGCCTGATGCAGGCTGGCGATTACCGGGCCGGGCGTTCCCTGCGGAGCCAGTGCGCCATACCAGACAGCGAATTCAAATCCGGGCAGTCCGCTCTCCGCGACCGTGGGCAATTGAGGCGCTGTCGCCAGACGCTTGGCGCTGGTAACACCAAGGGCACGGACTCGTCCTGATGCTGCGTGCGGCATGCCAAGTGACAGTGTGGCGACCATCATCTGTACCTGTCCGCCCATGAGATCAACAAAAGCCGGCCCAGCCCCCTTGTAAGGCACATGCAGGATATCGACCTGCGCTTTTTGTTTGAACAACTCGGCTCCCATGAACGGGCCACTCCCCGCCCCTCCGGAACTGTACGCGATCTGCCCCGGACTTTTTTTAGCCAATGCCACCAATTGGCTTATTGATTTCACCGGAAGGGACGGGTGCACGACGAACAAGAATGGCTGCTCGGCTACCAGACTGATCGGTGCCAAGTCCTTGATGGTGTCGTACGGCAATTTCGAATAGTACGTTGCGTTAAATGCGAGACTGAAGTGTGTCACCAGCAACGTGTATCCATCAGGCGGTGATTTGGCCACAGCGGCCGTACCAATGGTGGTGCCAGCGCCGCCCCTGTTTTCCACGAAAAACTGCTGGCCCAGCAGAGGACTCAAGCCTTGGCCTAGCAAACGCCCAACGAGATCCGTGCCGCCCCCCGGGGCAGTGGGCACAATGATTCGGACCGGTTTGACCGGATAGTTCTGTGCCTGCGCTACGGGTACAGCAAGCACCACGGTAATCGCAACGGCGATAGCAAAACCAGGCCATGAGATGCTGCGCATGGAACTTCTCCTCGTACTTTTTATGGGTTCAGGAGAAGAAGTTTACGACGGCGATACCGAGGAAAAAAGATTTAATCCACATTGCGCAGGATGGTTTAAATATTATTTATATCTTCTGCCATTCTTCTGGGAAATATATCGAAGCTGGCTTTTTTCGTTATTGCCTGCAGCCCCGGGACGGTTTTCAACGAGGACCTGCCGGCCCAGGGCTTCGGTCAGGCCGGCGCCGATGGCACGCGGCACCAGGTCACCGAGGCCGCCAGCGGTGTAGGGGGAGATGATGCGGATGGGTTTGACGGGGTAGGTCTGCGCCTGGACGAGCGGTGTAACCAGCGCGGCCGCAATGGAGAACACTTCTAAAATCAAATAGTTATTCGATCTACGATTCATCGTTCCCCCTAGATTTTATTGGTAAATTTTGAACAAACGGGCACGAAGAAAAAACCATTGACTAATGGTCTCTAGTACTGACAGAATCCATTACCGCATCGACTTGGCGCACCTTCACCCCAGTCGCGGACGTAGCTCTCGAATTGGAATTCATGAGGAGAATAGGAATATCACCATGAAAGAACCATTAAAGTCGCTCTTTAAACCGAAAGTATGTTTCTCTCCCGCAAACAAAAGCGCGGCGGACAAGTTTCATCTTTATTTTGAGAAGACTTCCGATTTTTTCCTTGCGCAAGAACAAGCTGTCTGCTGGACGGATACTGATGGTCGTCCTGATTCACGGTGGCTTCGTGACGGGTCTGGTAATTTTTTCGAGTTCCATTGCATCGTTTCCAAAGCCCCGCCGCAGGGTCTCCAAGACTCTAGCGCGACTCTCGAATCGTATATCTGCTTCGACGACATAGTAATTGGGTCGCCCTTTAAATATTTCTTGGGGCGCCTTAAGCACGTTTTCGTTTCGATTATGCACGCCATCACTTTTTGGCTGCATTAGAAGTAAGTCAATTTCATGGTGAGTATGGGGTGAAGCGATTCTTAGCGGTAATTGATCTTTTGTAGTGTGTCTTTGTAAGTGTGGCGACGTAATTTTTTTAAACTCTCAAGGAGACTAATCATATGGGATATAACCAAAATTTAGAGTCTGTTTATTAGTTAACTAACTAATTTGGAATTTTTGTTATAGGAGCACAAGAATTATATGGATTTGAATAACAAAATATCGACCGGCCACAAACCAGATGAAGTGTTTACTCCAAGTTGCATTTCAGCACCTGCTTGTATTAGCGAAGTAACTGGTAACACTATTAAACAACTTCGTAATCAGCTCGGAATGAGTCAAGTTGAATTTAGTGTCAAGTTTGGCATTCCAGTTGCTACTGTTCGTTCTTGGGAACAAGGTGTTAATAAACCTCGATCTTCAGCCGTATCTTTGATTCGAATGATTGCTACTGGTATGGGAGTTAAAGAAGTTTAACTTTAAAATTGTAATCGGCCCTATTGAGATATAGGGTCTATTACAAAAAGGGCTGGCCTACCAACGTAGACCGGCCCTTTTTTTGTTGGCCAGAATTTACGATGGCGATAAAAAGTAATCTACTTAATTACTATTACCCTAAAACGTCTACGAGCAAGTCGTCAAAATCGTCAAAGACCGAACTGTTACCCGTCTTCTGATACTCCTGCAGATAAATGTTGTCAGTGTAACTATTCAGCTTCGCGCGCTTTATCTTGTTGGAAAAAGTCACACCGACCTCACTTACGCATTCATCTCTATAGCTACTTTTTCCTCAAATTCCTTCATAGCCGTTGATGCTCTTTCAGTAAGTGCCGCAGCATTTCCAGAGCGCCTCTCAAGCTCCAAAAAATACCAGTTTGACGACAAAATATATGCAAGAAAACGTCGCTTCGAAACGTTGAAGCAATTTCCAACAGAGACCTTTAACCAACCGCACATGCTCACGAATACGGGATCCACAATTGCAGCTCTATGAACTATAAGATTTCGAACCTCTATCAATTCAAATAATGCACACCTAACCCCTTCGGGAACGCCTCCGCCAAGCCCTACAGAATCCAAAAGAATTTCGTACCGCCCAATCCCGGTGTGCCGACGAGGCCTCAAAGAATCTTTGAGCGCGTTATACAAATATTCTGGACGTTGGTCTTGTGGCAACTCGGAGAAGTCGACAAGAGAGCCTTGAAGAGATCTAATTATTTTTTGATCCTTCAGCTTCGCTGGATCTGCGAGCGCAGCAAGCACAAATCTTTCTACTGCGGCCTCAACAATCGTTAATAGTCGAACCACAGCCAAGTTATACAACATTGGGAAACCATCTTCAGCTTGAGACTTCGCAACCTTCTCCATCCTAGAAGCCCGCACCCTAGCAATCTCATAGTCTTTTTGAGTCGCATAAAGTTTAGGAAATGTTTTTCCGGTATCCAGATCTCTCAGGACATCCACAAACTGAACCGCTTGACCACTAAATTGATGACCTTCGAGACAAACTTCTACAAAATCAAAAAGTTCTTGTGCCTCAAGCATTGCGACTGAATGCGTCATGAGGATCTCCCATCTTTGTCTTGTAACAACTGACCGATCGATATTAAAATTTAATAAACTTAAATCTAAACGGCCCCTTCGTCCGATCCCGTCGCCGCCCGACCCAAGCGATCCCGTATCGCAAACCACTCCGCCACCTCCGGCGGCTGCTCCACCAGGATCGCATCACAACCGGCCTGATCCAGTTCGCGCAGATTGGCATACAAATCATGCGCATAACCCGCCGCATCCGCCGGCGCAGCCAGCCACACCAAATCATCAATCAACGGCCGCAGCGCAGTCCGTGCCAGCACTGCGACGCGTTTACCCTGGCGCGTCAGGCTGTGCGCGAGTTCGATGATCAGGTCGCCTTCCATCAGCATCACCGGGGTTTGCGGCGAATAGTGTTTTTCCAGTGAGCCGGATACGCGCGGCGCATCGGCATCGGGTGCAGCCAGTGGCGCGCCGAGTGCGGCTTCGAGTTGCTGCGGCGTGATCCAGCCCGGGCGCAGCAGGCTTGGTGTGGCGCGCGAACAGTCGACGATGGTGGATTCGATGCCGACATCGGCTGCGCCACCGTCGAGCACACAGGCGACGGTATCGCCGAATTCCTCGCGCACATGCGCCGCTGTGGTTGCCGATACACGACCGAAACGATTCGCTGATGGTGCAGCTACACCGCCGCCGAATTCACGCAGCAGTGCCTGTGCTACAGGATGCGAGGGCACGCGGATCGCGACGGTGTCCTGGCCACCGGTGACGGCATCGGGCACGCGCGGATTGCGTTTGAGCACCAGCGTCAGCGGGCCGGGCCAGAATTTCTTTGCGAGTACATGCGCAGCCGGCGGAATGTCGCGCGCCCAGTTGGCGAGCTGCACTGCATCGGCGACATGCACGATCAGCGGATGGTTGGAGGGCCGGCCCTTGGCGGCGTAGATCTTGCGCACGGCATCAGCATTCGAGGCATCGGCGCCGAGGCCGTAGACGGTCTCGGTGGGGAATGCGACGAGTTCGCCGGCTTTGAGTTGGGCGGCGGCGTGGGTGATGTCGGCTTGTGGGACGGAATGCGTCATGTTGCGAGTATCTCGCAGAGCAATAAAAATATCAATTAAAACAAATACTTATGAATATCGCTGGGGCGACTACCCCTTGTTCGTCACTCCGGCGGAAGCCGGAGTCCAGGGATGTACATCTCCTCCCCCGCTGCCACCTGTCTGGATTCCGGCTTGCGCCGGAATGACGATGGTGAATTAGACAGGCATTGCCATTGGCTTGAATTGCTTGCTCAGCTTCAATCCCTGCGACTGATAGTTCGAACCGATATTCACACCGTAGATTTTTTTCGGTTCGCCGAGCAGGCGTTCGTAGATCAGGCGGCCTACGTCCTGACCGTGTTCGATCATGAAGGGCACGTCGTGTGAGCGTACTTCGAGTACGGCGCGTGCGCCCTTGAGGTTGTTGGTGCCGTAACCGAAGCCGGGATCAAAAAAGCCGGCGTAGTGGATGCGGAATTCGCCGACCGACGGGTCATAGGGCACCATTGATGCGGCGTGGCTGTTGGGGATGCGCACGCGTTCGCGCGAGACGAGGATGTAGAAATCGTCCGGGCTCAGCACCAGGCTGCGTTCGGCGTTGCGCGCGATCGGCTCCCAGAAATCGAGCGGATCGTAATGATTGATTTTTGACAGGTCGATCAAGGGCGCGTGGTGTTTGGCGCGGTAACCGATGACGCCGTTGCTGGCGTCACCTTCGAGGTCCACCGAAATCCACAGGCCGTTGTCGATGATCGCCGGCAACGGCACGTCGCTGTCGGAGTAGACCAGTTTGATCGTCTGGTCGAGTTCGCTGAGTTTGGCGTCG
>CAMBCD010000001.1 GCA_945863085.1 Bordetella parapertussis | reverse complement strand
CTCGAGTACATGACCGAGATCGCGCATGCGGTGATCGATGCAGGCGCCGACATTGTCATCGGCCACGGCCCGCACTATTCGCTGCCGGTGGAAATCTACAAGGGCAAACCGGTGTTCTACGGCCTCGGCAGTTTTTCCTTCCACACCGGACACGGCGGAATCCAACATGGCGACTGGGTGGGCATGCTCGCGCGTGTCACGCTGAACGGCCGCAACTGCGAAAGCGCCGCATTCGAATTCGTCCGCCACAACGAGCGCAACGAAACCGTGATCTGCGATCTGGCCGGGGAACAGGCAACGCTGGAAACCTTGCGCAAACGCAGCGCCCCTTTTAATACCACGATCAAAACAGACGGCAACAAGGCCGTGTTCAGTGCAGGCTGAACACGGCCTTGTATTTATAAGTATTTGATTTTATTAATATTTAAAGGGCCTTTAACCAAGCTGTTACGGCCCCTCATCGGCCGGGGTGCGCAGTTTGCGCTGCGGGTAGACCTTGGCCGGATGTTTTTTCAGCGCCTCTTCATCAACATCAATGCCCAGTCCCGGCGCAGTCGGCAAATCGATATAGCCGTTTTTCGGTTTCAGCTGGTTCGGCGAAATCGTGTCGCAGAAATCCACGTAGGGCAGGAAGTATTCGGTGATGATGAAGTTGGGCATGGTCGCCGACGCATGCACCGTCGACGCCAGCGCCACCAGCGTCGAGTTGTAGTTGTGCGGTGACATCGCCACCAGGAAAGACTCGGCCATCGCGGCAATTTCCTTCAGCTCCAATATGCCGCCGACGCAGGCGACATCGGGATTGAGGATGTCGGCCGAGCGTTTTTCCAGCAGCGGCCGGAAACCGGTCTTGGTGTAGGTCGCCTCACCGATCACCACCGGCACACCGATCTCGCGGCGGATCTGCGCCAGCTCGTCGGGGAATTCCGCCTGGCAGGATTCTTCCATCCAGTAGAGGTCAAACTCGGCGAGTTGTTTGTCGAGCCGGATCGCGTGCATGGGTGCCAGGCGACGGTGCTGCTCGATCAGCAGGTCAATATCAGGACCAACTGCGTCGCGGATGGCTTTCACCACGCTGATTGCGCGTTTTTCATGTTCCTTGGGTATCCAGGTGCGCCACGGTGACGGCAGCGGATCGAATTTCATCGAGGTGAATCCCTGCTTCACCACTTTTTCCGCGGCGCGCGCGTAATCCGCAGGCTCTTTCATGCCGTAACTCCAGCCATTGGCATAGACGCGGATCTTTTCCCGGTATTTGCCGCCGAGCAGGTTGTACACCGGTTGCTGCGTTGCCTTGCCGACGATGTCCCATAGTGCCTGCTCGATGCCGCTGATCGCGCAAAAGAGTTCCACCGAACCGCGGCGTGCCGCGTAATCGTCGAAGGCAAACTGGGTGAAATGTTTGATGTCGAAGGGGCTGCGGCCGACGAGATAAGGCCCCAGTGCATTGAGCTGCGCCATCACCGCGGTGTCGCGGTCATATTGCGAATAGGCTTCACCCCAGCCGTGGATGCCGGCGTCGGTTTCGACTTTGACGAAAATGAGATTTTTGCGCCAGCCGGGGTGTACGGCATAACTTTTGACGGCGGTGATTTTCATGGATGAACTCTCGCAATGGCGTGGCGAAAAAAACAGGAATCAAATGATAGGAATCAAACGAAAGGAATCAAATACGGGCTTGAATCTATGCGCCCACCATTCACAGTGTCAAGAATGACTGCGCACAGGTCCAACATGCGACACACAGCGCGCCATTACAGCGTGCGCGGCTGCAGTTTCAGCAATTGGCCGATACGCTCCGAGCTTTTCAGTCCGCTGCCGGTCAGCACCACGATGGTTTCTTCATCGCGGCGGATAACGCCGGAATCCAGCAACTGTGTCAGCCCCGCGGCAACCGCAGCACTGGTCGGTTCCACGTAGAGGCCCATGCCGGCAAGCCCGCGCAGAGCATCGATGATTTCCGTTTCGCTGACCGCAGCAATGGCGCCACCAGATCCGCGCACCGCGCGCAGCACTTCGCGCAACCGTGTCGGCTGCGATGAGGCAATACCCTCGGCCACGGTCGGACTGATGACCGTCGGCACCGGCGACTCGCCGCCGGCCTGCCAGGCGGCATGGCAGGGTGCGCAATTCGCCGCCTGCACGCCGAAAATGCGCGGCCGTTTTTTGATTTCACCATTGCGCAGCAGTTCGTCGAAACCACGATCCAGGCCCAGCACATTGCTGCCGTAACCCAGCGGCGTGATCACATTGTCCGGCGCGCGGAAACCGAGTTCTTCCCACAACTCGTAAGCCAGCGTCTTGGTGCCTTCGATGAAAAACGGCTGCCAGTTGTGGCTGGCATAAAAAATTTCGCTGCTCATGCGCAATGCGGCATCCGCCACGTCCTGGCGCGTACCAGGCACCGTCACCACATCTGCGCCACAGGCCGCGATCTGCGCGATCTTCGGATACGAGGCCGTTTCCGGCACCAGGATGCGGCAGCGCATGCCCGCCGCCGCCGCGTACGCCGACAGCGACGCGCCGGCATTGCCCGAAGAATCCTCCAGCACATGGTTGATGCCGCGGCTTTTCAGATAACTGACCATCACCGTCATGCCGCGGTCCTTGAACGAACCGGTGGGCATCATGAATTCGAGCTTGAAACGCACCGGCACGCCATTCCACCCGCGGCTGAGCAGCGGTGTACCGCCTTCACCCAGCGACACCGCGCTTTGCGCAGCAACACCGATGGCCTGCGCATAACGCCACACCGAACGGTCCTGCAGCTTGATGGTGTCGTGCTTCATGCCCGGCCCGGGGGCCAGATTCAGGTATGCGCCGGTTTCACCGCACCATCTCGCCACATTGGACGGATAGCGGGCACCACTCTGGGAGTCTATGTAATCCATTGATTTTATTAGATAATTTTTAATTCTCAAAACATCCCGGAAGTAATTACCAGAGTAATTACCAAAAGTAAGTACTAACTTTTACGCATCCTCACGCGGTCTCACGGCAAAAAAAGAAGGCAGGCGCATTGCGCCTGCCTTCCTGATTGTAGCGCGCCGCCGAAACCGGCGGCGACACTGCAAGACTTACTTCGCCGGAGCCGGGGCCGGAGCTGCTTCGGCTTTCGGCGCTTTTTTCGGCGCGTCGGCTTTGGCTTTTTTCGGCTTGTCGGACTTGGCTTTTTTCGGCTTGTCGGATTTGGCTTTCGCTTTTTTCGGTGCATCCGCCTTGGCAGCAGGCGCGGCCGGCGTTGCCGGAGTCGCCGGGGTCGCTTTCGCTGCATCAGCTTTTGCCGGGGCAGCCGGGGTCGCCGGCGTTGCCGGGGCGGTCTGGGCAACAGCATTGAAGGTTATCGCGGCAAAAGCAGCGGCAAGCAGGGTGGTCAGCAGTTTGTTCATGTTTTCTCCAGTTTCTGAATTTATAGTTCGCGTTGTTGCGCGATTCGTCCCGAACTTTTCGGGTCGTATGCCAGTAACGCCTGCCCGCTGTTGCGGTTGACTGTACGCCGCAATGCAGGTGTTAACATCGCGAGATTGTCGCCAAACTTGTCGCCAAACAACGACGCTCGGGAGGAAATACACCATGAAACTGGGACTGCAAGGCAAACACGCACTGATCACCGGGGGCTCCCGCGGCATAGGCCTGGGGGCCGCGCAACTGCTGGCCGGGGAAGGATGCCATCTGCATCTGGCCGCACGCAGCGCCGCCGACCTGGAAACCGCAAAGGCCGGCATCCTGCGCGATCACAAGGTCGACATCAGCTGCCATGCAGTCGATCTGTCGAACAGCGCAAACGCCGTGGCATTGGCGAAGGAATGCGGCGATGTCGATTTCCTGGTGAACAATGCCGGCGCCATTCCGCAGGGCACACTCGACACGCTGGATGATGCGACATGGAAACAGGCCTGGGACCTCAAGGTCTTCGGTTTCATCGACATCACCCGCGAAATCTACAAGCGCATGCGCGAGCGGCGCAGCGGTGTCATCGTCAACGTGATCGGCGCCGCCGGTGAACGGCCGGTCGCCAGCTACATCGCGGGCAGCATGGGCAATGCCGCGCTGATGGCGATGACTCGCGCCCTCGGCGCGGAAAGCCCGGAATTCGGCATACGCGTGGTGGGGATCAATCCCGGCGGCACCGCCACCGACCGTGCAGTGAAGCGGCTGCGCGAACGCGCAAGCAAAGAACTGGGCAACGCCGACCGCTGGCAGGAACTGGTCAGCAAGTCACCGTTCGGCCGCATGGCGACCGTGGAAGAAATCGGCGCTTTGGTGGCGTTCCTGTGTTCGCCGATGTCGGGTTACACCACCGGCACCATCATCACGGTGGATGGCGGCGCGAGCAGCCGCCGCGCCTGAACAACCCGATCATTAATTATTATTTGGGTACCGCAGTGGCAGGCGCCGCGCCTCCGGCGCGGTGCGTCGCATCGACGGCGTTGACGGCCTGGTCATAGGCCTTCTGCGTCGCGGCCAGTTTGTTGCGTGCGGCATCGAAGGCCTTTTGCGCCGCATCGAGTTCCCGCTTGCGCTGGTCCGCCTGCTGCTGCGCAGCTGCATGCGCGTCACGCAGGTTCAATACATCCTGCTCCGCAAGTTTGGCGTCATAACGCGCCTGCTCCAGTTCGCGCCAGGCAACACCGGCGCGGTACTGGCCCTGGCGGAGCGCGTCACTGCGATCTTCCACCGGGGCTTGCGCCTGCGCCCCGCCCGCCGCGCACAACATGGCGGCCAGTATCCACCGTCGCATGTTCATTTTTCGCATGTCCATTTACCCGTAATCGTCCCTTGTGTTGAATGGTAATGCCTGCGGCATCATGAAGCCGCGCGTGCCTCGGCGCCGGCCCACCACGCAGCGGCATCACGCTGCGTCCATGGATGCATCACGGCCAGCACTTCCAGCGCTGCCAGTATGACCACGATATCGTGCGGCCGTTCACCGCGTTCCTTGGCCAGGCAGCGCGTGATCAGCTCGCCCAGCCGCGGCGGAACCTGGGGGGCGAAATCGGTGATCACCGGCACCGGCGCATGCAGGATCTGGTAAGTGAGGTCATGTTCGCCGGCGGCCTCGTACGGCGGACGTCCGGTCAGCAGGTGAAATGCCGTCGCGCCGATCGCATAAATGTCCGAGCGGTTATCCGCATCGGCCGCGTTGCGCACCCGTTCCGGTGCCATGTAAACGGGGGTGCCGACTACGCGCTGGAACTGGGTGATGTTGCGTGATTGCAGCGTCGTCAGATCCTTGACCAGGCCGAAATCGAGGATCTTGACCACGTCGAACTCGCCGCCACGCTGGCACAGCATCAGGTTATGCGGCTTGATGTCACGGTGAATCAGGCCGCGGCCGTGCGCCTCGCGCAGCGCGGCACAGGCTTGGCGCAGCACGTGGATCACCCGCGCCACCGGCAGCGGGCCGCTGCTGTCCATGATTTCGTCCAGCGAACGTCCTTCCAGGTATTCCATCACATAATAAAAAACACCCTCCGGCGTGCGGCCGTAGTCGTAAATGCCGATGGTGTTCGGATGTACCAGCTGGCTGGCCAGGCGCGCCTCGCGCTCGAAACGCCCGATAACCTCGTCGGTGGCCAGGTGCGCCTTCAGCAGCTTGATCGCCGTCGGGCGCTTCAGCAGCGCATGGCGCGCGAGATAAACCGTGCCCATCGCACCTTCACCGAGTTGCCGTTCCAGACGGTACTGGCCGATGACCTGCGTGTCGCCGGCGGCAAGGCGCAACCGGCGCACATTCCACATTGATCCCAGCACCGCGAGTACCGCGAGCCCGACCAGCGTGCCGAGCAGGCCAAAGGCAAGATTGAGATAACGCAGCGGTGCGTAGGCTTCATCGCGCGACATTTCAATGGCGACCGCAAAATCGTAATCCGCCAGCCAGCGCCAGGCGCCAATCACGGTATCGCCGCGATAATTGCGATAAGGCTCGAGAATGACGCCGCGCAACTCTGCCGGATCCGTTTTACCGCGTGCCGCGCCGGCCAGCGCCGCCAGCCGGGTCAGTGGCGCCGCCGCCCAGTCAGCCGGCAGCTTGTGGCCTTCGGCAAATGCGCCGCCGGGATCGCGGATCTGCACCTGCAGCGCACCGTTGCCGGCATCCGGCAGCAATGCGCCCGCCGCGCGCAATTCAGTCGCATGGCGGCTGTCCGACAGCATCAGTCCGTCAGCGGTCAGTGCATAAATCTCGCCGGTAGTGCCGGAACTCGCCGCACCGAGTATCCCGGTAAACCGGCTGTCGGCGAAATGCGCAAAACCGAGACCGGCAACAGCCTGCCCGGTCGCATCCAGAACCGGCGTTTTGAACCAGACCATCGGCCGCGCAAACGCCGGACTTGGTTCACCCTCGATGCGGTCACGCTCACGATAGGGGCGGACAAACCGCGTGGCCCCGTCGAGTACATCGCGCACCGCAGCCAGATACTCGCCGGGACTGATGCGCCGGCCGAGATACTCGGGCGCGGCCGAAGCGATGACCACACCCTGCTGATCAACCACGTTGTAGGCCACGGCACCCGATTCCTTCAGCGCCGGCGCCAGCGCCTCGGCCAGATTCGCCCGTGATTTTTCCGGGGCGGCGCCGGTGGACAGCGCCACGGTGGCGGCGCGTATGCGCGGATCGGCGGCCCAATGCCGGACCTCTCCCTTGCGATCCTCGATCCATAATCCCAGCGCCTGCACTTCGGCATCCAGCACCGCAGTCAGTCCCGCAGTACGCATGTCGCGCAGCGACTGTTCGATACCGGAATAGGCCCAGGCACCCAGCGCAATCAGGCTGAACGCAACCACCAGCGCAATGGCGTTGACGCGTGCGTTGGCGGCAATCAGCCGCAACGCCAGGCGGTTGACAGCATCGCTGTCAGCGCCGGGCGCCGCGGAAATCGCGTTCTGGTCAGTGGCGGGCGCGTGTTCCGACATGCGGCCATGATACCGCTGCGCCCGGGTACAGCGGATAATTTAAAAAGAGCGTTAGCGCGGTTTTCCGCCTACGGCAGCAACACCGTGGAGCCGGTGGTCTTGCGCGCCTCAAGGTCACGATGCGCCTGTGCCGCCTCGCGCAGCGGATAACGCTGGTTGATGGTGATTTTCACGGCGCCCTTTTTGACCACGGCGAACAGTTCCCGCGCTGCAGTCAGCAGATCCTCGCGCGCCGAAGTGTAATTGACCAGCGTCGGTCGCGTCAGGAACAGAGAACCCTTCTGCGCGAGGATGCCGATGTTGACCGGTGCCACCGCCCCCGAAGCATTGCCGAAACTCGCCATCAGCCCGAGCGGCGCCAGGCAATCCAGCGATTCAACGAAGGTGTCCTTGCCAACGCCGTCATAAACCACCGGCACACCCTTGCCCTTGGTGATTTCCTTGACACGTACCGAGAGTTTTTCGCGCGACATCACCACCACGTGTTTGCAGCCGGCTTTTTTCGCCAGTGCGATTTTTTCATCGCTGCCCACGGTACCGATCACGGTGGCGCCGAGGTGTTTCGCCCACTGGCAAAGGATCTGCCCGACGCCGCCCGCGGCGGCATGCACCACGATGGTGTCGCCTTTTTTGACGCGGTAAGTGCGCCGGCACAGGTACCAGGCGGTCATGCCCTTCAGCATCATCGCCGCCGCCGTTTCATCCTTGATGCCGGCGGGAATTTTCACCAGCCGCGCCACCGGGCGGATCAATACTTCAGCATAGGCGCCAATCGGCTGCGCATAGGCCACGTGATCGCCGACCTTGAACTCCTTCACCTTCGGCCCGACCGCCTCGACCACGCCGGCGCCTTCGGAACCGAGCACCAGCGGCAAGGGCATGGGGTAGAGCCCGGAACGGTGATAGGTGTCGATGAAGTTCAGCCCGACCGCGGTGTTGCGGACGCGGACTTCGCCCGGACCGGGATCAGCGACAGTGACTTCCTCCCACTGCATCTGCTCCGGACCACCATTCTGATTTATGCGTATCACGTGCGACATTTGAGCCTCCAGAAAAAAAGGGCGGCTGTCGCCGCCCCTTCGGGTTATTCAGACTTGATGCCGGCTTCGCGGACCACTTTCGACCACTTGTCCGTTTCGACCTTGATGAATTTGCGGTAGTCCGCCGAATTCTTGTAGGCCACCTCGGCGCCCTGGGAATCAAACTTCTTCTGCATTTCCGGCGTATTCACCACTTTCGCCACCGACTCTTCCAGCTTTTTCACCATCGCCGGCGTCACACCGGCAGGCGCGAGGATGCCCCACCAGTTGTTTGCCTCGTAGCCGGGAACGGTTTCCGCAACGGTCGGCGTTTGGGGAAAGGCGTTGTTGCGCTTGGCGCTGCCGACGGCAAGCAGTCTCAGCCGGTTACCCTGGATGTGCGGCACCAGCTGCAACAGCGAGCCCATGGTGATCTGCGTGTTGCCGGCAATCACATCCGCCATCGCCGGACCGCCGCCCTTGAACGGAATGTGGACAATGTTGATCTTGCCCAGCAGTTTCAGCATTTCCGTGCTCAGGTGCTGGAAACTGCCGATACCGGCGGTCGCGTAGTTCAGCGAGCCCGGTTTCGCCTTCGCCATGTCGATCAGATCCTTGGTCGTCTTCGCCGCCATTTTCGGATTCACGGTCAGCGCGCTGGGGCCGGTGCCGATCTGCGCGATCGGGGTGAACGATTTCTCGGGATCAAAACGCACCCGCGATTTGTAGATCGAGGGATTGTAGGCGAAGGCCACCGAAGCAATCAGCAGCGTGTGTCCATCGGGCTGCGCATTCGCGGCAATTTCAGAGCCGATGATGCCGCCCGCGCCGCCGCGATTGTCGACCACCACCTGCTGGCCGAGCAGGGGACTCAGGTCATTGGCCACGATGCGACCGACGATATCGTTGCTGCCACCCGGCGGGAACGGCACGATCATGCGCACCGGTTTGGTCGGGCCCCACTCCGCAGCCTGTACAAAAACCGGCAATGCCAGTGCCGCCGCAATCATGCCGGCCAGCGCCGGTTTCAGGGTTAGTGTCATCTGATGTTCTCCAAAAACATTAATAAAATCAATAATTTACAACCAATTATTTACAATCAATTTCCGGCAGACTGCAAAGCGCGCGCCGCGGCGGATGAATTCCATCTGCCGCGCGAGATTGCGGTCGCCGCCACTGCGGTAATTTTGCCGTGGCAAACCGCCGACGCAATTACTTTTTCGATTGCAGCCGCTCCTCCAACAAATCTCAAAAACCCGGGAATCACCGGACGCCCCGTTTTTTTGGAGGGTCATGCCGTCCCGCGGCAATATTGGTGGGTCGTGTTGGACTCGAACCAACGACCAAGGGATTATGAGTTTTAGATGTAAATCAACGTTGTTGTTAAATCAATCACTTGCGATGCTTGCCAATTTAAAAACCAATGTCACTCAAGGCACAACCAATTTTACGCGGGCCTGTCACGTCACAATTGCGGCACAGCCATTGCCGAAAAGCCGAGTCCGGAGATGAACCTCGATCAGCGGCTCGGTGTCGTTCTGTGAACTTGATCCCTTTATTCTCGACTAATTCGATCCCATCGACAAACCTTATTATTCGACTGCACAAGGAAACACGCTACTGTTTGACGGCCCTGAATTAAACAAACGCAACGTCTGCCGACATACTTCCCAATAATATTCCATTCGGATTGATCCAGTGACGATGGCGCTGGTATGTCTTCCGGATGTGAATGCCAATCCCCCAAGTACGCCGTGAAGGGGTCCTTTTTGCGCGAGGAGAAAAATTGCTGATGGTGTAGCTTGTCTCGACGATGAAAACTTGTCCTCGATCGCTGGTCATCTGGGCCGGGCCGCGTCGCGATTAAAACGTGAAAATGCTGCCCCCTTGCGTGTCCAAGCAGCACTCCGCCAGCTTCCCGGGCATTGCGACTAAGTTGCCGATGATGGGATAACAGCGTGAGAACGGCAGGCTCGATTAAAACAATAGTGCTGCGATTCTCGGTGGCAAACGCTAACTGCCGCATTCTGCGCATGTAACAAGCCGCGGGGGACTCGAGTCCTTTCTATTCTCAGCGCGCTGCTCCGACAAGCTGCGAGACCTAACCGATAACGGAAGTTCGATTGTCTTGCGATCGCCGCGGTTGTGCTCGGCGGACCCGGCATGCCAGGACCCAAACTGCTGTGCGGCCTTCCATGGTTGTAATGCTCTACCCAAATCTTCAGTATCGCTCACAGATGCGACTCAGATATCGGAATCAGCCAGTCAAGGCACTCGCGGCGTATCGTGTCAATCACCCTCTCGCAGATCGCGTTCGCCTTTGGCGATCGCGGTGGCGATTTCAGCACGTTCAAGCCCAGCGCCCTGATGGATTCATCCAGATGCTTTGCGAAAATGCAATCGTGATCGTGAATCAGGTAACGGTGGGGGTCGTCGAAGCCAACAACTTCTCGCATCTGTTGCAAAGTCCAATCAGCGCTTGGGTGCGCCGTAACATCGACCCGCACCAATCGGCGACTACCATGCTCGATAACCACAAAAAACATAGAGCAGCCGGAAGGTGGCAGTCACCGCAACGAAGAAGTCACACGCTAGAATCGCTTTCGCGTGGTTCTTCAGGAACGTTGCCCACCGCTGGTCACCCCCGTGGTTGGCCTGCCGGCGGTTTCAGCATGTATTTTCGCACCGTCCGTGGCGAAACCCGAATGCCAAATTTCACCAATAACTCGCTGGCAATTCGCTCCTCACCCCAAATCGGATTCTCCCGAGCCATTCTCCGGATCAGTGCACGTAATTCAACGGGGATCCGCGGCCGGCTCGCTCGACACTTCCATCGCCAAAACAAGCGCCACCCGGCACGCTGCCATCGAATGATCGATTTCGGCTGTACTACATACAGCGCATCCCGCCAATTGAAGAAACTTGCCAAGATAGCCAAGCTGATTCGCGTTGCGGCGTCCACCCGCCGAGGCTTGATACCGCGTTCTTTAAATAGTCCCAACTGCCGACGAAGAAAAAGATTCTCCGCTTCGACCGACCGAGTCGGTCTGAATAGAAGAATCCCGAACCCTGCGGCATCCGCAAGTAGCTGAACGGCGATCCTGATGAGCGCAACCATCCGTCTATCATGCATGCCATGTACCGCGATTTAAAGGCTACTCGCCCTCGGGATCGAATAGTTGCGGAGTACAACCCCACTAATCGGCACGGGCGCCAGAATCACGAACAACTTTGCCCCACTTGGCGACTTCGGACTTGATAAAGATAGCAAACTCGTCAGGTGAATTCGGCACGGACTCTGCTCCCTGCGATGTGATTCGCTGTGAGAGCATCGGGTCTTGCAGCGACTTCCTTATCGCTTGGTTCAGTTTGTTGACCACCACCACCGGTGTACGTGCAGGAGCGGAGACGCCATACCATGTCGCAGCTTCAAAACCGGGGTAGCCAGACTCGGCGATCGTAGGCACATCCGGCAGCAGCTTCGAGCGCGAAATACTTGATATCGCGAGCGTCTTAAGGCGCCCGGACTTGACGTGCACGAGCGTGCCGATCAGCCCTCCGAACATGAGCTTTGTCTGCCCGCTCAGCAGGTCGATAGTCGCCGGTCCAGTGCCCTTGTACGGCACATGAATGAGATCGATCTTGGTCACGCTGCGAAAAAGCTCCATCGCAAGGTGGCTGCCACCGCCATTGCCGGACGACGCGTAGACGAGCTGGCCGGGCTTAGACGTCGCCAACGCAACAAGATCCTTTACGGTCGATACACCGATTGACGGATGAACAACCAGGATATTAGGCGCGGACGCCACGCGAATAACGGGTGAGAAATCGTCGATAGGATCGTATGGCATCTTCTTGTAAAGGCTTGACACTACTGCATGTGTGGAGGTGATCATCAATATTGTGTGACCATCCGGAGGTGCCTTGGCAGCGATGTCGGAGCCAAGTAACGTACCGCCCCCGCCCCTGTTGTCAATAACGACCGTATGACCGAGGATTTCTGAAAGCGGCATGCCAACGCCGCGCGCCAGCGTATCCGCGCCTCCGCCGGGCGCGTAGGGCACGATGAAGCGCACGGGCCTCGTGGGGAACGAGGTTGTCGCGGCGGCAACCGTGTCCACCATAATTCCGGATAAAGCCTGCATTACTGTGGAGATCGTCAATACACTCCAGATGCCCCAACCGCGACGCAAACCGGCGCCTTTCATAGTAACAAAACGTGTCTTCATGACTCCTCCTCGAATTGCCGCATCAGGTTGCGCCGACACTTGCCTGAAACATTTTACGCTGCTGCTAAGGACCTGTCCGAGGTCTTCCTGACCGACTCTGCCATCAACTTAGTGACTTGGCGGATGTCCGTGCAGCTCTCGATGTCCTGGAGCGCCTCGTACACGCGCCCGATGTTCGATGAAACCAGTGCCTTCGCCGCGCAGTCTTTGAACTTCTGTTCGAGTCGATCAGGCGGAGCTGAATTGCACGGGCCGCGCAACGGCTGGTCAACCCGCTCTGCATACCGCTGCCCGTCGACAGTAGTGACGACGACTTCGCCTTGAAAGTGCTCATACATGCCTTTCGGCTGGTACGGGTGTGGCTTCGCCTCTACGCGCTTTAGCAGCGCAATGATCCCAGGATCAAGAAAGGCATCGCCCTCGAAGTGCTGGAACGTAACGTCGCCGTGCATGAGCGCCCGCGCAACGCAGTACTGAACACTGAACTTTGCATCCAGTGTGCTGCGCGGATCGGGGCGGTCAGTATGCGCAAGAGCACGATCGTGGGTGATTGATTCGATCTTCGCTACCTTCTCAGGCGTAAGATGATAGCGTTCGCGCAGGACGATCATGGCGTCGATGACGGAATGAGTGCTGCCACAGCACGGATATTGCTTGAGACCCACGCCCGGATTTAGGATCTCCAGCGGGGACGCCCAAGCAGCGAGCACCTTTGAAGCGTCGTAATTACCTGCACCGTTGAATACCTCCAAAAAGCCGTGCTTGTGCTCGAACACCTCAGGGCAGGCCGTGAAGCCCTCGCAGGCGAGCAGCGCCGCATAGAGACCGTTCCGCGAACACTCGCCAGCGTGAAGCGGCTTCGTCATCGTGCCAAAGTTTGCCTTTATGCCCGACGATAGCGACGCTGCGATAGCAAGCGCTGTAGCGGTCTTCTCTGCATCGAGGCCGAGCAGCCGAGCACACGCGGCAGTCGCGCCGAAGATGCCGAGCGTAGAAGTCGGATGCCAGCCTTTCTCGTAATGGTGCAGGTGCACCCCGTGGGCGATGCGGCCCTGAGTCTCGAATCCGGTAACGTAGGCCAATATCACGTCGCGACCGCCTGCCCCGAGTTCCTCGCTCAAGGCAAAAATCGCCGGCATCAGCGCCGCCGACGGATGTCCGGCGATCGAATTGTTGCAGTCGTCATAGTCCAGCGCATGCGCAGTGAGGCCGTTGATCGCCGCCGCATCCAGCGCCGGAGCATACTGCGCCGTGCCCCAGATCAGGCTTGGTCCATCGTTGCGTCCGCGTGTCAGAACCTTACGCGCAATCTGCGGCCCCCTCTCATCAACACCGGCGAACGCGCAGCCGAAAGTGTCAACGAAGGAAATCTTTGCCCAGCGGACTGCCTCGGCTGGCAAGTCCTCATATTTCATCGAAACAATGCGTTTCGCAAGCTCGGTAGCAATAGTCATGGTGACTCTTCTCCTTAAGGCATGGTGTCTACAGCGCGGACAGCGCGCGGATGAGATCGGCTGACTGGACTACATCGGCCTGGAACGGAAAGATTTTCTGACAAAGAAAGTCGTGCACGGCGGCATTGCGGTCGGCGCAGCAGTCTTCCACGATAATCACGTGGTAATCGGCGTCGGCGGCATATCGCGTCGTGGACAGCACGACGCCGCTCGTCGCGTAGCCCAGCAGGATCAGCGTGTTCACGTCGTTGGCGCCGAGGATGACCTGCAGATCCGTGCCGAAGAACGCGTTGACGCGATGCTTGCCCACGACCGGTTCGCCGTCGCCCGGCCTCAGCGCCGGATGAATCAGCGCGACCGGATCGCCGGCCGCGGACTGTCCCGACTGCTTACGCGATGCGAAGATCTTGTTCCGTTCATTGATCTCGATGTAGCCGGGGCGGAACACGGTTGCGCTGTAGCACACCAGCAGCCCGGCCTTGCGCGCCGCCTCGCGCAGCGCGACCGTTTTCTCGACGCACTGTCGGCTGACGGCATGCGACAGCTTCGTCATCGCGTCGGCGTAGCAGTCGCCGATCAGCAGCGCGGTGTGCTTCCGGTCCAGGTTGATATCGGACATTTTTCTCTCAAGTATTTAATATTAAACAATAAATTATCGTTCCCGCGGTGGTGCCCACAGCGGACCGCCCTGCTTCGGCACGCCGACGACACCCCGCCCCAGCAGGGCAGCGCACGCAGCCGCATCGTAGTCGAGCGCCCGCAGAATCTCGATCGTATGCTGCCCTAGGAGCGGCGGAGGCAATTCGTCTGCGGAGCCGCCGAACTGATTCGGCAACGGTAAGTTGGGGGCTACGAAATCGTACCCTTGGAAAGGCACCGTCGTAAGCTTACCCGGCTGCCGCGCCTGTGGAGCGTCTAGCACCTTCGTAGCCGGCATGACTTCGGTGTAGCCGACACCCGCTTCCTTGAGTCGGGCAGCCGCGATCTCGAAACTGAGACCCTGGATCGCCGAGCGGACGACGTCCTCGACTTCAGCGCGTCGCTTCTTGCGTTGACGCACGCTCGCGAGCGATTCGTCGTCGGCTTGCGGCAGCGACAGCGCATCGCAGAACTTGCTCCAGTGCCCGTCGGTCAGCATCATCAGATAGAGCCAGCGCCCGTCGGATGTCTGATATGTGCCGTAACCTGGCATATTGAATTCGCCTCCACCGCCCTCCGACTCCTGCTTCTGTCCCAGATGCGTTTTCAACTGCCCTGTCACGAGATCGCGCGCGGCGACGTGCAGCCCTGTTTCGTAGAGTCCGACTTCCACGCAGCGCGCCCTGCTGTCGCTCGGTGGCGCGGAAATGGCAGAGAGGATACCGATGACGGCGTAGGAGCCGGCAAACTGGTCGAGGTAGGACGGCCCTAGCCGTGTCGGACGGCCGTTGACGCGATGCGCATACATTGCCCCAGTGGACGCTTCGATCAGCGGGTTCGACGCGAGATCGTCCGCGAGCGGCCCCGCCCCGTAACCTTGGATGTGGCAATAGACGATGTCGGACCGCGCGCGCCGGCAGTCGGCATCGGTCACGCCGAGGCGTCGCGCCGAAGCAGGCGCGAGGTTGTGCACGACGATGTCGGCCTTCTCGACCATGCGATCGAACACGGCGCGGCCCTCGGGAAGCTTGAGGTCCAAGCACAGGCTCTTTTTGCCGCGGCTGTAGGAGATGAATGTTCCGCTCGGCCCCCCCCGGACCATGCTACGCGTCGGATCACCAGCGGGCGGTTCAACCTTGATCACGTCAGCACCCAGCTGCGCGAGCATGTGGCCCGCAAAAGGCGCAGCCAGCATGGTCCCGAGCTCCAGCACCGTGCGTCCAGCCAGTATCGGTTGCATCAATCTCCTCCTGCGGCGCCGGCTTTGCCGGCACGACGTCAGTAAATCACCTTCTCGCGGATCAGCTTGTCGATCTCGTCGCAGGTCAAACCGAGCAGGTCGCCGAACACGTACTGATTGTGCTCGCCCAACTTCGGCGTCCACGTATCAAGGCTGCCTGGCGTGCGAGAAAAACGCCATGGCGGACCAACGACCTTGCGCGTCTTTCCTTCGGGACTGCTCAGGCTCTGGATCGCCCCGCGCTGGTTGAGATGCGGATCGTCCACGATGTCCTGCGATGTGTACGACGGGAACGCTGCTACGCCAGCAGCCTGCAGCATCCTCGCGACGTCCTCGCGCCTACGATCGCGCGTCCACGCCGCGATTTCCGCGTCGAGATCCTTGCGGTTCTGCCAGCGCGTGCCGGCTTCCGCGTATTTCGGATTCGTCAGCCAGTCAGGCCTGCCGAGCGTACCCACGAGGCCGCGCCATTCAGCGTCGGTCGCGACGGCGATCGACACCCAGCAATCCTTGCCGGCGCAGGGATAAACGTTGTGCGGAACCTTGTTCGCCGCATCGTTGCCCTGCCGCCCCGGCGCCTTGCCGGTCGCCGCGAACTCCAGCAGCGCATCGCCGATAAACGACGTCGCAACCTCGCGCGCAGCGAGATCGACGTGCTGGCCGAGTCCTGTACGCTTCTTCCGGTAAAGCGCCGCCAGCGCGACCGCCGCCGCATTGAGCCCGGAACTATGATCCATAACGTGACGCAACTCCACCGGCGGGCCATCCTGATAGCCTGTCAGCGTGCCCACGCCACCAGTCGCGCCGAAAAGCGGCGCATAGCCCGCATAGCTGCGCTCGGGCCCAGTCTGGCCACAGGCCGACACCGAGAGCATTACGATGTCGGGCTTCACCGCTTTCAGCGCCTCATAGCCCAGCCCAAGGCGGTCCATCACGCCCGGACGGAACGATTCGCACATCATGTCGCTCACGGCCACGACCTGCTTCGCGAGTTCCACGCCGCGCGGCTCCTTGAGGTTGATCTGCACCGACCTCTTGTTCGCCGCGACCTGCGCGAACGAAGCCGCCTCCATTCTGCCGTAGACCGGATGCGGCTTCCTGAACACGTCCAGTCGCTTGCTAGATTCGATCTTAATGCATTCCGCGCCCAGCAGCGCGAGCAGATGCGTGCTGAACGGTCCCGCCGCGTGCACTGTGAAATCGGCGATGCGCACACCCTGCAACGGCTTCGCCATGCTGCGATTCTCGGCTTTCATGACACGCCCGCTCCGACCCAGCGCTGAAGGTCGGTCGCGGAATAGCCGAGCCACTCGCCCAGCACCCGCGCATTGTCCGCTCCCGGCCGCACGGCACAGAACGCGAGTTTCTCTGGCGTCATGAACTGAAATGGCGCCGCGAGCACGGGAACTTCGCCCAAGCCTGCCACCGGCATCTTATGGAACATCGCGCGCTCGCGCGTCTGCGCCGACTCCATGATCTCGGCCGGCTCGGCATATTTCGCGAGCGGCACGTTCAGCGCCTGTCCACGCTTCACGACATCCTCGACGAGTTGTGTCTTCGCCCATGCGCGCAAATGCACGTTGATGTGCTTACCCCGGCGGCCGCGCTCTAGAGGGTCCTTCAGTGCCGGCTCGTGCGCCCAATCGGGATCTCCCATGAGTTTCACTAGGCCTTCCCACTGATGCTGTTCCAGCGTGAGCACCTGCACGTAACCATCCCGGCATTCCAGTACGCCGCCGTACTTGAAGGAACGCTCGTGCCGGTTCTCCAGCGTGCCTTCTCCGAGCTGCTGGATCGCAAAGCAACTGATAGCCACGTTCACGTCCTGTACCGACACGTCGACGAACTGGCCGCCCACCTCTGACTGCACCATCAGCGCGGCGAATGTCGCACATACCGCCGAGGTTCCGCCGTTGAATTCTGCGAAATGCCCGTATATCTTCACCGGTGGACGATCGGGGAACATTTCCAGCGCGAGGCCGTTCGGCATCAAGTAACCCTCACCACCAGCATGAAACAGGTTGAGTTCGTAGCCGCGGTAATCGCTGTGCTCGCCGAACGCGCCGAACGGCAGCACGGACACGTAGATCAGCCCTGGCCGTTCGCGCGACACTTCTTCCGGCGCGATGCCGAGCCGGACACGTTCCAACGGCGCCATGTCGACAAGAAACACCGCCGCGCGGTCCAGCAGTTCGCCCAGCAGTTTTTTGCCTTCGGACGTCTCGAGGTTCAGCGTGACGCTCGACTTGTTGACGTTGAGATACGCGAACAGCGGGCTGACCTCGCACTCTGCGTGCAAGGGCGCCCCTTCCCTGCGCAGCGCGTCGCCGCCCGGCGCTTCTACCTTGATGACCGTGGCGCCCATCAGGGCGAGGACCCGGCCGGCATAAGACGCCGCCACGCCGGTCGCGTGCTCGACCACCACCACGCCTGACAGCGGCGCCCCGTTCGATTCATCACTCATGTTTCTGCCAACGCCCCGTGGTTACTGTTTGACCCGCCGCCTATCGCACCATCGGCAGGTCGAGATCACAGTTGCCGCCGTCGATGACCGGCTTGTGCGTCAGGTCCTTGGACGGCAGCATGACCGTTGCTACGCCCGGTGCCGTGACTTCGCCGCGTTGATTCTCCGCCCAGATGTCGAGATCGACGAGCGCGTAACCGTCCTTCACATATTTGCGGGCGACCTTGCCCTTGCACCACGTTGTGTCGCCCACGATATTGAAGCGCCGCATTTCCGCGCGCAGCCTTTTCAGGTACGCCGAGTCGCCCATCCAGTTCGTGACAAGCGTCGTGAGCCAGCTCGTGCGGCCAGGACCGTAGTCATAGGCTGACGGCACGCCGACTTGCTGAGCAATCGAGCCGCGCTGGTGACCGATGCCGGTATATTCGATGCCACCGCCCGCTTCCGGGTTGCGAAAATAATGGCCTGGATGCCGCTGAGCGTTCATGAGCACGAGACCGTGCGTAAGCCCGCGGCCCACTCCCACGTTGAATCCCTTCAGATCCATCGCGGTCAACGGCCCCCGTGCGATCGGATCGATTTCCTCGCCCTCAGTGACGTCCTGCCAGTAACGCACCTTACCGCCGCGGATGCGGTTGACTTCGTTTAGTTCGACGTCCTCAATCTTAGCGATCTCCTCGGACGTGTACTGATGCGTTTTGACGCCCTCGTGCTTGCCGGACTCCCGAGACGCCCGCCGCTCGTGCCGCGTGCACCAGCCTAAAGTTTTCGCGATCAGGTCGTCGTTCTGATTGAGGAACAATGCTTCCGTATACTGAAGCACCATTTTTCCCGATAGCTTGCTGTTTTTCTCGACGACACCCACCACGCGCTCGATGCAGTTCATCTTGTCGCCCGGACGCCACGTCCGGAAAAACTCCCAGTCGTTGCCGGCAAAGAAGCCGTGAACCCCAGAGAACCCCCACCGCGTACGCCCGATATAGCCGTACGCCATCGGCATCGTCGGATGAGCCACGAGGGAGGCATAGCGGCTGCGGCGCCCGTACTCCGCGTCGCGGAAGAGCGGATTCAGGTCGCCGATACCGTTGCAGTAATTGCGTATCGTGTCGACGGTGACGTCCTGGATGAACGGCCCTTCCGGCCGCAAAATCGAGCCGATCATCGCTTTGGCCGCCACCATCGCCTCCTCGGTGATGCGACCCTCCGGCGGGCGATCCTTGAACTCGGCTTGCGACTTATCTGCACTCATGGCTACTCCTTTGAACTGAGACGATGATTAGTGCTGGCATCACTCCTCGGCGCGCAACGCTGAACTGTGCTTCAGCCTTCGCCGGAAAGCACACAGGCGGGCAGTATTTTTAAAAGAGTATAGGCAGAGCCACCTATCTAAACAAGTAATTAATTTATATAATTACCATACAATTTTTGTCTGGTTGCCTCATGACGTTACGCCAGCTCCGCTGCCTAGCCGAGGTTATCAAGTCAGGATTCAACCTGTCGGTCGCCGCACGCGCCCTGCATATCTCGCAGCCGGGCATCAGCCGCCACATCAAGCTGTTGGAGGAAGAGCTTGATGTGCCCCTCTTCGTCAAGTCTCGCAACCGCTTCGTGAGCCTTACGCCAGCCGGACAGGCCATCGCCAAGGTGGCTAACCACGCGCTACTGCACATCCAGAGCATTCCGGCGATTGCCACCGACTACCGTGTCGGCGAACTCGGCCGGCTCGTCATCGCGACGAACCCCGGACACGCACGCTATTCCCTTCCGCCGGTGATGGAACGCTTCATCAAACGTCACCCTCGCGTACGCGTGCGCATTCGCCAAGGCAACTCATCGCAAGTCGCCGACTGGGTATTAAATGGCGATGCCGAGCTGTTCATATCCACCGGCCCCACCGATCCGAATCCCGATCTCGTGCTGCTACCTTGCCACCAGATACATCCGATCGTTCTCGCACCACGCGGGCATCCGCTGACTCGCATCCGCTCGCTTACTCTCGAGAAAATCTGCACGTTTCCGATCATCACCTACGATGCCGAGTTTGCATTTCACGCGAACATCATGCGAATATTTCACACTAAGGGACTCGAACCGGACATCCTACTGAGCGCAACGGACGCCGAAATCATGAAGATTTACGTTAGAGCCGGGTTGGGCATTGCCATCGTCGCACATAGCGCGTTCAACAGTCGCTACGACCACAGTCTTCGCTCGATTGACGCCCGCAACCTCTTTAACTCCACCGTGCTGCACATCGGCCTGAAACGCAACGCCTACCTGACGAAGCACCTCGTTCGCTTCATTGAGTTTTTCGCGCCGCACCTCAAGTCCGGCGAACTACGCAAGGTGCTAGCCAAGTGAACACGGCGTAATACTTCAACAAAGGACCCAGAATGAAAACCCATGCAATCCTCGGCATCGTGCTCTGTTTTACCGCTACCGGCAGCGCCCTGAGCCAGCAGTACCCGTCCCGGCCCGTTCGCATGATCGTCGGCTTCACACCGGGCGGCGGCGCCGACACCATCGCACGCATCATCGGCGCGAAGTTCAGCGAGCGCACGAAACAGACGCTCGTAATCGACAACCGCCCCGGCGCCGGCGGCATGGTCGGCACCGCGATCGTCGCGAAATCCGCGCCGGACGGTTACAACCTGCTGCTCGCCAACGCGAGCTTCGCGACCAACCCGGTGCTCTACACGAAAAGCGTGGCCTACGACACCCGCGAGTTCACGCCGATTTTCCACCTCGGATCGTCACAGTACCTGCTCACAATAAACTCTTCAGTGCCAGCGAGCTCGATCAAGGAACTGATCGCGCTCGCGAAATCACGCCCTGGGAAAATGAACTCTGCCTCTGCAGGTCTTGGTGGCCCAGGTCATCTCTCACTAGAGTTGTTCAAAATGCTGACAGGTACCGACATCGTTCACGTGCCTTACAAGGGCACGGCGCCCGTAGTAACGTCGCTGCTTGGCAATGAAACGCAGATGGTGTTCGGCAACGCAGGCGCAATGGCACCGCTCGCGCGCTCCGGAAAACTCCGCGGTCTAGCTGTCACGGGCGCTGCACGCTCGCCGGTCGCGCCGGAGTTCCCGACGGTGGCGGAAGCGGGTGTGGCCGGCTTCGAAGTGAGCAGCTGGTACGGCATCTTCGGGCCGAGGGGATTGCCGGCGCCCATCGTCCGCTTCGTGCACACGGAGTTCGAGGCCATACTCCAGGCCCGCGACGCGCGCGACCGGCTCGCCGCCGCCGGACTCGAGATTGCCGGCATGCCGCCCGAGAAATTCTCGGCCTACGTGCAAAGCGAGATCGTGAAATGGACCCGTGTCGTCAAGGCCGCCGGCATACGGCTTGAATGATCCGCCCCATGACGGAAACTCCCGCCGCGAACCACGCAAAATCGGTCTTATGTCAGTTTTGAACGCCACCACCACGCGCGAAACGAGGTGGATCTGAGCGGCTTACCGGTAAAATTAGGCATGAGCCTACGCAACCAGCGGGGTTTGACGTTTTTCGTTTCATCACTCACGATTCACAACGCGCGATTTTTAAGAACGGAGGAGGAGCATACAATGAGAACAAACAGGGTTATCGTGATCGCAGTTTCGCTGCTCGCTGTGCCGGTGACGGTGCTAGCGCAGGCCCAGAATTATCCCAGCGCACCCATGCGCATCGTCGTGCCGTTTCCGCCAGGCGGGGGCACGGACATGCTGGCGCGGATGCTGTCGCAGAAACTGAACGAGACGTGGGGACAGCCGGTCATTACCGACAACCGGCCGGGTGCCAACGGCACCATAGGCGCCGGACACGTGGCAACTACGAAGCCCGACGGGCTCACCATGCTGCTCGTGCCTAGCGGTTTTGCGGTGAACCCGAGCATCTATCCCAAGCTGCCGTTCGATACGCTGCGCGATTTCCAGCCGATCACACAGCTCGCGGCGAGCCCGCTGCTGGTGGTCGTGCATCCTTCACTGCCCGTGAAGTCGATCAAGGAACTGATCGCGCTGGCGAAGTCCAACCCCGGTATGATTAACTATGCATCGTCGGGGAACGGTTCGCCTCCGCATTTGGCGACGGAACAGTTCAAGTACATGACCGGCATACAGATGACCCACGTGCCGTATCGCGGCGGCGGTCCGGCCTTGGCGGATACGCTGGCCGGCCACGTGCCGATCTATTTCAACGCACTGTTGCCCGCCATGCCACATGCCAAGTCGGGGCGTCTGCGTGCACTTGCGGTCACGACGGCAAAGCGCTTCCCGGCCGTTCCCGATATCCCGAGCATTGAGGAGGCCGGCGTGCCCGGCTACGACATGTCCAACTGGTATGGGCTGCTCGTCGCGGGCAAGACCCCGCGTGACATCTACATGAAACTCAACGCCGAGGTCGTCCGCATACTCAACCTGCCGGACGTCAAGGACAGGCTGGCAAACGACGGCGCGGCGGTGGTCGGCAGCACGCCCGACGATTTCATGGCATTCCTCAGAAAGGAAATCGTCAAGAATGCGAACATCGTGAAGCTATCGGGAATGGCGGCCAACTGAGGGTGATTCGTGAGTAATGTAACGTGAGCGGTGGAGCTTGAGCTGGCGTGGAGAGTGGTTCGCGAACCATCACTCACCGCTCACGCAGCAACGGTCTGGAGACGAATGAATGAACACGACGTTTTTGCATGCCCGCACCACGGCGCTGCTGTCCGCTGGCGTGATGGCGGGGGCAGCAGCCCAGCATTATCCCAACGGGTAGATGCGTATCGTGTCGCCTTATCCGCCCGGTGGCGTGACGGACACCATCGGCCGCGCACTGGCGCAGAAGCTTACGGAAACGTGGGGTGTGCAGGTCATCGTGGACAACCGCTTGGGCGCGAACGGAACGATGGGTGCCACCTTCGTGGCGAAGTCGCCTGCAGACGGTCACACGATCCTCGTGATTCCGGCCGGCTACGCTCCCAACCCGTTACTGTATTCGAAACTGCCGTGCGATCAGGCCAGGGATCTCATGCCGGTGTCGCATCTGGCCTCGGGGCCGCTCGTTCGTGATGGTCATGCACCCGGCGCTAACCGCGAAGGACATCCGGTCGTTCATCGCGCTGGCCAAGGCCAAGCCTGGAGCCATCAACTCCGGCGCGCCCGGCACCGGCGCGCTGCCGCACCTGAGCGCCGAGTTGTTCAGCCTCATGGCGGGGGTGAAGATGACGCACATACCCTCATACCCTACAAGGAGCCGGCCACGGCGATCATCGATCTGATGGCCGGTAAAATCCAGGCGAATTTCATCAACATCCTGCAGAGCCTGCCGCTCGTCAAGGCGGGCAAGCTTCGCGGGCTCGGAGTGACCAGCCCACAGCGCTCGCCCATCGCGCCGGACCTGCCGGCGATCGCCGAGGCAGGGTTGCCCGGATTTGACATGACCAACTGGTATGGCATGCTGGTGCCGACGGGCACGCTGCGGGACCGTGTGAACAAGTTGCAGCGCGAGGTGAACCGCATCCTCAATCTGCCTGAGTTGAAGGAGCGTCTCGCAAACGACGGCATGACCGTGGTAGCGAGCACGCACGAGCAGTTCAGCACCTTCCTCGCGAAGGAAACCGACAAGTTTGCAAAAGTGATCAGGGCGGCCGGTATCAAGCCGCAGTAACTAGACAATGGACCAGGAGAACATGATGAGCAATCAGGAACCCCGCTACGATGTGTTGTGTCCTTCGACACGCAAGGCCGTGAAGAACACGGCGGCTGCGACCCGAGTGCCCGATCTCAACGGCAAGGTGGTCTGCGAGCTGTGGGACATCCTGTTCCGTGGCGACACCATTTATCCCATGGTGCGGGAGTACATCCGCAAGCGGTTTCCGGGCGTGAAGTTCGTCGACCACAAGGAGTTCGGCAATTTTCACGGTGCGCGCGAACGCGACGTGGTGAAGGCCTTGCCCGGGAAGTTGAGGCAGTTCAAGGCCGACGCGGTGATCGTCGGCATCGGGGCCTGAGGGGCCTGCACGCCCGCCGTGTTGCGGGCTGCAGCCGTGGCCGAGAAGATGGGCATACCTGCCGTCTCGATCATTTCCTCGCCGTTCCTCAAGCAGGCGGAGGTGGTGAAGAAGGGGCTGGGCGTTCCACTCGCCATCGGGGTGTATCCCGGCGTGCCGCTGCTCGACAGCGATGAGGAACTCGCCAGGAAGGTGGAAGAGGTGCTGGCGCCGGGACTCCTCGCAGGGCTGACAGGCGAAGTGCCCACCGACGACAACGCATCGGAGGCATCCCGCGAACCCGCCTCGGGCAGCGTCGTGTTCAGCGGCACGTTGCAGGAAGTGCAGGACCACTTTCACGAAATGATGTGGACCGACGGGCTTCCGATCATTCCGCCAACGCGGACTGCAGTAGACGAGTTCCTGAAATTCACGGACCGCAGGGCGGAGGAAGCCATCAGCGCGATCCCGCAGGAAGGTCGCGAGGCATCCATCCTCAGCATTGCGGTGAACGGTGTCATGTCCGGCTGCCGGCCAGAATACATGCCGGTACTGATCGGCGTGGTGGAGGCGATGGCCGATCCTGTGTTCCGCGTGGAGGATGCGGGATCCACACCGGGCTGGGAGCCGGTCGTCATCGTAAATGGCCCCCTGGTGCGCGAACTGGATTTTCACTTCGGGCAGGGCATGATGCGCTTCGGCCGTCAGGCCAATTCCAGCGTCGGAAGGTTTGTGCGCATGTACCTGCGTAACGTCTGCGGATTCCGCGTGCCGCCCGGCGCGGGTGACAAGGGCAGCATCGCGCAGAGCTTTCTGGTGGCAATGTCCGAGGACGAAGAGGCCGCGAAGGCGATCGGCTGGCCGACCTACGCGCAGGACAAGGGCTTCGGTCCTGACGACAACGTCGTCAGTTTGCGCAGCGTGATCAGCGTGTCGGGGCCGATTTACACGGCCGGCACGCATGCGCTCGATCACGTGAAGGTGTGGACAGAGATGATGACACAGAGCTTCGGCTACTGGGCCTATACCGGCTTCAAGACGGGCGAGTGGTATCCGCTGGTCGTGGCCGGTCCGGGCGTGGCGAAGGTCATCGCCTCGGAGTGGACCAAGGACAAGGTGAAGCAGTACGTCCGCGACAACCTCGTCGTCAAGGCGGGCCAGGCGCAGCACTATGCACGCATCGGCAGCACGCCGACCTTCACGTTCGAGAATTATGTGAAAGAAGGCATCCTGCCTGCGGAGTACGCGGCGTCGACGGATATGGAGCGCATGGTGAACCCGGTGCTGAAACCGGAGTTCGTGGACGTGCTCGTGGCGGGTGACCCCGGCCGGAACCAGTCTCGCGCCTACCTGTGCAACCACATCCAGGGCGCGCCGGTGAGCAAGAAGGTGACGCTGCCGGAAAACTGGGTGGCGTTGCGCGCGAAGAAGGCGTGAGCCAGCTTCATTGAAGCGTGAGGGATGGCGCGTGAGCGGAAGAGCGTGAGTGGCATAGGTGACAGTTAAGGCTCGGAAAGTGAATCAGCATATCTGCTTCTCTTTCTCTCGCACAGCGCCTGTCACGCTGCGCCGCAACTCGTAAAAATATTTAAAAACAAATAGTACACAATATCCGGAGGTGTGATGTCGACCCGTCTCCTGGCCCGATTCGTGGCTGATCTGAAATATGGGGCGCTGCCGCCGGCGGTGATCGAACGGGCGCGGGTGCATCTGCTCGACGGGTTGGGGTGCCTGCTGGCGGGCACGGCTGGCGGGCCGGGACAGAGTGCAGCCGCCATGATTGCAGCGCTGCGCACGCAGGGGGGCGATGCGACGATGTTCACCGGTCGCACACGCGGATCGCCGCGCGACGCTGCGTTCGTCAACGCGATGACGCTCTACAGCGTGGGACTCAACGATATTCATACCGGCTCGGTGTCGCATCCGGGCGGCTGTGTCATACCGGTGGTACTCGCCGCGGGTGAAGCCGGCGATCTCTCCGGCAGGGACATGCTGGTGGCGATGATCGCCGGCTACGAGGTGATGTGCCGCGTTGGCCGATCGATCATGCCGAGCCATCGTGAGCGGGGTTTTCATCCGACGGGGACCTACGGCACGTTCGGAACGACGGCTGCCGCCGCGCGAATGATGGGATTTTCGGCAGACGAAACCGCGAATGCGTTCGGGATTGCGGGTAGCCAGGCTGCGGGGCTCTTTGAGTTCCACAAGGATGGCGCGCTGACGATGGTGTTTCACGCGGCGCGTGCGGCGCAGAACGGCATCGAAGCCGCGCTGCTGACCAAGGCCGGGATAACGGGCCCGTTCACGGTGCTGGAGGGCGAGCGCGGATTCTGCCGCGCAACGTCCAATCACTTTGACGAATCGATACTCACGCGCGACCTGGGACATCCGTATGAAGTAATGGCGACGGGCTTCCGGCCTTACTACGGCTGCAGCTCGACGCTGGCCGCATCCGGCTGCACGGCCGCGCTCGTAAAGCGGCTCGGCATCCGGTCGCCGGACGAGGTGGCCTCAATCACCGTTCACTGCCACCCCGTCGTCGCGCGCGACAACCACGAGGATGATCCGCAGACCCTCCTGGCGGCCCGGTTGAGCATGCCGTTCAACATCGGGCTCGTGCTGGCGCGGGGCGACGTCGTGACCTCGGACGTCTACGAAAACGATCTGCGCGACCCGAAGGTCAGAGCGACACTGAAGAAGGTGAAGCTTGTACGCGACGATTCCAAGCCGCGGTTCGGCTGTGCCATAGTGATGACGCTCACCGATGGCCGTGTGGCCGAGGAAGCAGTGCTCGCGCCCCGTGGCGATGCCGATCATCCGTTGACCTGGAACGATGTCACCGACAAGTTCTGCCGTCTGACTTCCGCGGTAGTGCGGCCGGAGGGCGTGCAGCCGGTCGTCGATGCGGTCCGCAGCCTCGAGACGACCGGTCCTCGCGTGCTAGCGCAGCGGATGTTGGAGGCCATGCTGACGTCGTAGGCAAGGATTACCTTAAAATCGGTGGCGCCACTCTCGACGTCTTTAATCAACTGCTGCAAGGCCTGTCGTCCGTCGATGCGTAGGCCACTCTTGCCTTCGTTAGCGTAGGTGCGGACGATCTCGATCCCGCGCCGAGCGGCGTACTCGCGGATCTTGTCGCGCTGGTTATCGGTGGAATACTGCTGATGGTCGGTCGACATCCGAACGTATTCGGCTGCCCGAAACAGGACGGGTTGTGGAGAACCTGCCTCACGTGTGATGTCTTCTTGTGGCATATGTCCCGGTCGCAAATGGAAGGTGGGATTCAAGGCTGTCGCGACAGGAGAAATCGACTGACGAACCTCAAAACGCGCGACAGTAACAGCCGCTGCTTGTAACCCCTATCACGTCCTCTCTTTGCAATCTTTGACTACCCGATCGTATGTTGCTGATAGCACAGTAATTTGCACCCAGGTAGCGGGGCCTGGCTGATCTGGTAGATACCTGTGGGCATGGGGAAAACCGGTGTTGAGGCGTCCATCTTTGCAATCAGGCGCTCGCGTCGCCGGTTATTGCGCTCGTGTTGCCGTGCGCGGTTTCGCTCGGAATACTGTACATGTGTGCGGCGGTATTCGCGCCAGTAGTCGGGATTGCGTTTTTGCCATGCGCGTTGTGCGCGTGTCTGGTTTTCTTTGTAATCGGGGTCGCTCTGGCGCTTGGCCTGTTGCGAGCGCCGCCGACGCTCGCGCTGACACCCGGGCGCCGCACAGTAGCATTGCTGTGGAACTTGGGGTCGCGGCCGAAACTCCTTGCCGCATGCTGTACATCGCCTGCTTTCCATGGACAATCTCCGCACATGATCTGTGAGGGGAGCGTGCCACTACTAACAGTTTGTACTTGGCTACCCGCACAGCATAGCTCGCTGAAACTTTTTTTCTGGCGCAAAGTCAAATCGGCAAATGCGGGAGAGTCTATTTTTTCGTCTCGCACATCCAGCGGATTTCAAAGTATTTCTTTGGACGTCACTGGACAGCACCGAATTTTCGCTGGCTGTGTCAGCCCGCCTGATGCCCGTCAAGCATCGCTCTGGCTCGCAAGAGCGCCCTAAACCGGCTCCATCTCCTGAAAGCCGGTGACCGCAAGGTCTGGAGATCCCTGTAATTGCCATTGATGGCCATACGTGTAGTCACTCGTGGGGCCCGTGGTTTTCGTGCCGCAGCATTGCCCGCACGGTTCCGTGCAGGCCGATCCACGTGGTCTCAGGCAATCTGAGGCGGCATTCCATCAATAACAGAGCTGGCCTGCGGCGATCATGTCTTTCGACATGTCCTGCGCCAGCATTCATCGGTCCATCTGCACCAGCCTTCTGGGCCAGCGTGCGTCGTCACTGGGCAGCGCCAGCTGCTAGTGACGACGCGTAATTCGGCTGCGCCATCAAAGCCTTAGGTAGTGGTTTTTGTAATGACGAGCCGTAGTGACGGGCTGTTCTGGCCCATCACAACGTAAGGAACCGTGCAATGCGGTTCCGTCCCCTGGTCCGCCCTCAGCGGATGTCGCAGTACCCGCGCCACCCCGGCGCAAACCCCTGAGTCCTGGGTAAGGACTCAACGATGGTCAGCGGCCCCACCGCTCCATCGGTGCCAATGCCGTGTCGGGCAGGCCAGCAGCAAAACAACGACACAAACCGGGCGTGGTGTCCCGAGGTCCCTTGTAGCGCTCCCATGCTCAGGCATGGAAGACGGACAGTAACACTGACCTGAAATGCAGCACACACCGAGAGCAGAGCATTACCGAATGAGCAAGTAATAGCGTGCAACGCAGCAAGCGGACTGTATATCGACTGCACATGGACTGCAGACCGCCTGCCGTCGGGCTGCATGTTGACTGCACGCCGACTGCATTTCCGCGGCAATGAAACGGCAGTCCGCCATCAGACCCGTTTTGGCCTTACGCAGACCACAGGGGCCATATTCTCGCCAACCCCCCCTGTTTTAGGGGGGATTAGCGGCCCACTTGTTTGTGGACAGCTCAGAGAATGGTTGATGTAAACAATGTGACCTGAGGGAAGCCGTGAGAGACCTGAACTACGAACTGAAACAACTCTGCCAGCGCAACCGCGATGGCAGCTACGCCACCCAGCATGCGCGGGAGGCCATCCTGGCCCAGATCGCCAACCAGTTGCATGCACTGGGGTTCAAGGACATGAAGGCGACAAGCCTCAAGCCCAAGCATGTGACGGCGCTGGTAGAGCGCTGGAAGGCCGCATCCCTTTCCCCGGGAACCATCAAGAACCGGATGACGGAACTGCGGTGGTGGGCTGAGAAGGTCGACAAGCAGAATGTGATGGCCCGCGACAATGCGTCCTATGGCATCCCCCAGCGGCAATACGTCACCAATGTCAGTCAGTCGCGGCACCTGACAAGTGGCGACCTGGCCAGGATCACCGACCCGTATACCCATCTTTCGCTGAAACTGCAGGCCGCCTTCGGGCTGCGGCGCGAGGAGTCGATCAAAATCCGGCCGGCATGGGCCGATGGCGGGGACCGGCTCACCCTCAAGGCGAGCTGGGCCAAGGGTGGGCGCCCGCGGGAAATTCCGATCCGCAACGCGCAGCAGCGGCAGGTGCTGAATGAGGCCAGAGAACTGGCCGGCATAGGCAGCTTGATTCCCCAAGACAGGACCTACGTACAACAGCTGCAGCGCTTCAAGGCGCAATGCCAGGCCGCGGGGATTCAGCACGTCCACGGGCATCGTCACCAGTATGCGCAGGACCGATACCAGGAGCTGACGGGCTGGCCGTGTCCGGCACAGGGCGGGCCAACGTCAAAACAACTGTCACTGGAACAAAAGGGACAGGACCGCCAAGCCCGGCTCACCATCAGCGCGGAACTCGGACATGGGCGCGAGCGCATCGTGGCGGTCTACGTCGGCAGGTGAAGCGCGCGATGA